>NZ_JBBEYH010000007.1:0-260596 GCF_050172695.1 Shinella sp. G-2
CGTGAAGACCGCCGGGCGCAGCTTGTCGATATCGAACTCGGTCTTGAGTTCGCCTCGCAAAACCCGCTGGTTGAGCTCGTGGACGCCGAGCACGATCGAAAGATAAAGGACAGACTGCTGGCCGTCGCTCAACCTTGAAAAATCGACGTTCGGTTCGTCGTGGCCGGGTGTGAAGACGACGCTCATGTGGCGTAGCAGCGCTTCGATCTCGTTGCGCCCGAAGAACACCGAAGGGCTCGCGAAGTGACGGCCGGTGTGCAGGACCTCCCATGACTTGCCGAGTGCCTGTGTCACACTGACCATTGCGGCATTGCCGGCGAGCGCTGAGCTGATCTTTTCGGTCAGGCCATCGACGGTCGATCTCTCCGTTGTCCAGTTTGCGGCTCTGAGCACCCGCCCGAGCAAGGCACTTGCCGAATAGGAAATGTGGTCGGCGGGATCGCGGCGCGCCGGCAGGTAATGGACCTGGATGCTCCCCCGTTCCTGCTTTGAAACGCGTGTCTCGGCCTTCGGCTCGCCGTTAGCGTCGACCTTCAGGACGTTGGTAAAATTCTCTTCGACTTCGCCATCCTGATCGAGCGTCGCGCTCAGGCGAAAGCGAACCTGTGCCGGGCCTTGCGGCGCCTCAAGCTGCATATGCGCAAATGCGCTAGGCACCGCAGGCTTGGGCACACCGTCGTCGATCAGCAGTTCAGGAAAGTCGAAATCGGCCTCGATCCACAGGCGCCGATCCAGTGGCGCCCCCTTCTCGTCATTGGGAACGTGAAAATCCAACTTGCGGACTTTTCGCTGAGCCGGATCGAGGCTGAACATCCTTGCCAGAGCCTGCAGCACAGCGGTTTTGCCGGAGCCATTAGGACCAAGAAAGAAAGTCATGTCGGCCAAGTCAATAACGGTTGCTGTTGGACCAAAAGATCGAAAGTTTTTAAGCCGCAAGCGAACCAGTTTCATGACGAAATCTCCTCGCAAATCGATAACAAGAAACTGAGACGAGCGGAAGTTAAGGCAGCAGGTCATCCTCACTTTATTTGCATAACAAATCTTTAGTGTTGACGCTGCTGCTGCCGACGAGGATAACTGGGAGCAAAACATCAGTTATTGAAATGCCCAATCTAAGACTCGGCACCTTGAGAAGCATGTTTCATTTCCCATAGCTGTTCCCACCCGTCCGCTTGCCGGAACTAAACGTCCAGATCATCCCAAGTGCGGTCTACAGCCAGAATCCTGAGTGAGGTTCTTCTCCGCTAGGCTCCGGTACCCAATCACGGTTTGTGCTGTGACAACGTTGGTTCCCCCAGGCATCCAAGGCGAGATGCGTCGGCGGCGCCTGTGCGGCCGTTATTCCTGGCCGGGATGGTGGGGGATACGCTCGACTCCACGGCGCTGCCGGCGCGGCAAAGTATCAGATTCTTGCTCTAGGAGGTGTCGGCAGTTTCTTAGCTGAAAACGATTGGATAAACCCATCCCTTCCCAACACCGGTGCTGGTTTCGCGCGAATACCTCTCCGTGAAGGGATAGATCATGCTAGCAGCACGGCCCTCTAACCTGGATAAATAATACAGCCCGAAACCCAGAGCCTGTGGCTTTGTTGATAAGGGGCTCAAATATAGGTTAGATATGCGTTGTTTGCTGTTTAGCAGACTCACTGCCTCATCCAAGACAGCGGCCGTGACATAGGGGTCGTTAGCCGTCGCGAAAAAGTTGAGATCCACGGCATGTTGGGTCGACACAGCGGATACGCGATCAAGCCGTAAAATGCTCTCTTGGTACATGTCTGCACTCAAAGAGGGAAAGCAATGCAACTGCACGACTCGTGCGCTTTCCTTATTCGCTATTACTTGGCCAATCAAGCTATGATCATAACCGATGCCAACCACGACAACGTCATGGTCCATCTCCGGATTGTGCAATCCTTCAAAACCAGCGACTTGGCGTACACTGACTGTCTCTGTCAGAGAAAAGCGTGTTTCGACCTTGCGCGAATAATGTCCTGGTTCAGTATATATGAACTCTAGTTCTTCGACCGGATTAGCTTTGAAATATTTCAGAAGCAAAAGGATATGGGGGTGCAAAAATCCCGTAATGTCGACGCACACGCTCTTGATGTCCGGATCAGCCAGGCCGCTTTGGCGAAGGCCCTCAACAACTAGCTCCGCTTCATTCTCAGGTAGCGAATCCACCAGATGAGGTCCTGCAGGATATTCATCGGTGGTGTATCCGTAATCGGGCAAGATCCACCAAACCTTCCGAGATGCATTTACCTCATCAAATGTAGATTTCACTCGTTCATTGTCGTTATACGCCGAGATAAAAACGTCTCGATTACGCTGTTTCTCATCGGCTGACAGAAGACGCTTTGAATCAATCAAAAATTGCAGCATCATTGATCACAGAAGTTTTGGTTGTTTTACGGTGGCATTGCGCGAGACTTCGATGAACATGTTTTGAACCCGACCTCGCATCAGAGACGCCAGCGTTGCCCGCTTCGTGTGATCTAAGATCGCGTTCGCGAGTTCTTGCTGTAGTTCAATCGTTCCCCGCCTATGGATAGATACTCCCCATCTAGGGGCAAGCATAGGGCCAAGCTGGTATTTGGCATCGACGGCGTGAGAGTTCTTGTTTTTGCTCCCTGCCTGGATTTTGATGAGGTATGACCAGTTCTCGCAGGTTTGCAGGACTTTGCGTGCGTTTTCGGTTAGTTTCTCTTCATCAACGCTGAACGTCCCAACGTCACATTCGCTCGGTTTGTCGCTGTATCGCACGGTCCGGAAGAGCACGGCCAGTGCTTCCACCCCTTCCCTTACGTCCACCCCTGTTCCCGTGGGCTGTGCATCCTCCCAAAACCAAGCGGCGCTGTCGAGAACACCAAGTGATTGGGATTCGACGCTGATGACGCCGTCGGCAAATGGCTTCTCCCCCGCGAACGAAGAGCGACGGTAGATTTGCTTCAGAATACCAAGTAAATTCCGCGGGATCCCCTGTGACAAATGCACTAGCTGTTCCCATCCACAGTAAGGGATGGTTTTTCCGCATTCTCTGTAGAGTTGAGCGAGCAAATCGGAGCCGAAGTGGCTTAAGACATCCTCGTAGTCGGGTGCGGCAGCTTTCCCACCTTTCACGAAGGCATCAGCTTTCTCTGAGATAGATTCTGCAGCCGCGCGTATTTCGCCGGTTGTGTCAGCCCATGCTCGGTATAGCAGGAGGATGTTCACCTTCTCGAGTAGGGGATAATCCTTCATTGTCAACAACGTTACGATTTGTTCCACCCATGACGATGGCGCGTCGAACCCCTTTGTAAGATTTGACCGTAGCTTTGCTATATGCGCTCTGTCGGCTCCCTTCTTGTCTCGGCCCGAAACCGCCTCAAGGGTCGGTTTCTGGTAAAAATTGGCCTTGTTTAGTTCTTGAAAGCAATCACGGAGTTCTCCGTTACGCCGCGATGTTAGTCCGACTTGGTCAAGCCGCTTCGATACCAATTTTTCAACAAAGACTTCATACGCTGACGACTCATCACGTAGGAAGGAATCGAGTTCTACGCGCTCGTATTCCGAGCCCCGCTTTATGGGCTCTCCCGATCCAAGCGTTTCGTATGTTCTAATGCCGTACAATCTGGCGCCCACCTTAACCGTAGCATTTCCGGATCGGTATCGGACCAAACTGTTCAGGAACCGTTGTTGGCTGGCAGTGAAATTTTCCGCCTCGTCGATAAGATAGACAAATACTGTCTTTTCGAATTCACGGATCCGTTGCGCTGCTATACGAGGGAGACCGTAGAAAAGACTTCCAGGCGAGAAAGATATCACCACCGGGTCCATGGTTCCCGTGATCGCTACGTTGTTAGCCGCATAGTCAATATGTTTTCGTAACCGTGTGACATATTCGATGAGCTCGTCGATGGTCGAAAATTCACTTTTCACATTGATGTCGAAAAGTTGGTGGATATCCGAAACGAAGCCGCTTGCATCGTAGTCGCATTCCTCGTTTTCGTTGAGCCAGCTTTTGAGGACATCCAGAAAAGTGGCGACAAGCCAAAGCTCAAAATACATGCTGAAGATCGCCAGCCACAGGTCTTCAGTCTGCTTCTTGCCCGAGAATTTCTGCGAATTAAGTCCCTCGGCTCGCACGTAGATGCCGAGGTAGCCATCTTTTACGACAGCATCGGTTATGGTTCCCGCTCTGGCTGCTTGCACCGGTGCAGAGCAATAGCGCATCAAGTGCGTCTTGCCGCTTCCTTTGCCGCCAACAAGGATCATCGGCATCAAAAGTCGAGGTTGAAGGAAGTTAACGAGACCTCCATGTTCGTCGGCAATATCAACCCAATAATCAAGGATCTCTGCCGCAGAAAAATCGGATGCCTTAACTAGGTCAAACGGGTTTTCGTCTAGTCGAATTGCCATGCTTCTAATCCTAAATCTTCGGATACCGTCTAAATATCGGTGTCCAAGGTATCGGAGAGCCGTTTGAGACCTCGCGCCATATTATTGGGAGTGTATTGTCTGGAGTGTTGTGATGAAATCCGAATAACATCTGACTGTCTTCAAAGCCTCCCGCGTGGCCAGGAGCCAGCAGGTTGCCATAGTGCAGAGCAACGTCGCGAACAATTGCCTCAGATACATGCTCCGGTACCACCCGAAGGTATCGAGAATCGTTAGAAAGGCACCGGTAACTGGCGTCCAGCTCGATAAGAGCGGCCGATCGAGCGTTGAACAACGTGTTCGCCCTCACATTCGACATACCTGCTGCGGTTCCGAAGATTGAAAAGTAAGAAAATTCGATATCCGGATCGAGCGCCCGAATATCCTGCAAGATGTTCTTGGAGTATTTGAGGGCTGTATCCCCCGAGCCGCATACGTCATCCAAAAAAACATATCGTCTGATGGATGTGTCCTGTAGCTGCCTCGAGACAACGCCCCCAGGGCCCACAAATCTCTCAGTGATTTCCGCGTTGTCTAGAAAAATCGACTTAGTTAGCCCGTTCTCCTGCCTGAAAAAGTACAGCAGATGAACGCCGCTCTCAGACGGATTTCCCACCCCGAGAAACCGCGTCCGGTTCAATTCTTCGGACAGTCTCGCTCGAATCACATCGAGATCGCGAGTGTCGCCAGACGCCTTTCGGACCTCTTGAATAAGAGGTATAAGAAACAGATCTCTGTATTGGGCTCGAAGTAGAACACGAATTTCCGTGCTACCGTAGTACAGAAACTGGGCGAGGAGGTATAATGCGTGTAGTCGCTCCACCTCACTGGTATGGCCGCTCCGACCGTCGAAATTCTCTAGCCACCGCTCGACAAGTGGCCAGCTAACTCGGCCTTCCCACAAGGCGGAATTCAACACGGTAATGCGTCGGCGAAGGCTGTCCCAAGTGCTTTCGGCACCTTCGTCCTCCACAAGCGGAAGCAGGCTTCGGATTTCGTCCAACGGGCTCATCGCACTTACACCGGCAGCTTATGGACCAACATCCAGTGTTTAGTGATGGCTTCTGAGCGCCTTTGCCCCGTTGTCATCAAACGTATTTCTTTTATCGCATCCGCCAGTCTCTGTCGCATTACCGAACCCTTTGTCCCTCAGCGCTTTTGAAAAACAATCACGTGCTCTCGTTCAATTGTTCCAGCGGTTTTGTTGCGCTTCGTCATCAACCCACGGGATCGTATATCGTCTACTAGTTCAAGCGTCGTTGTCAGACCTTTGCGCGAAAAAATGTCTTTCACAAACTGACTAGTTGAGAAATTATGGCCGCAGATCATATTATCCCCAACAACTAGAACTAGATGACCGTTCAGCCGAAGTCGCGAAACGATACCTTCTGCCGCGTCGTCCATTTCGCGAAGATAAGTAACCGCAATATGAGCACGCAAAGGATTCACAGCATTGATTTTTTTTATCACCTCCGCGGCGCTAGACACTGAAGCGCTCTCCGCATTGTAGTCAGATTTGTAAAAGTGCTCTCTGCCAATATTAAGTTTCTCTAGCTCGCGAAGCTGATTGGCGGGGGCCATTCCCAACCATCCAATGCTTAGAGACGATGCTCGAATGTATTTTTGGGCCCCGGCGTAAGGCGGCGAGGTGATGATGAGGTCGGCCTGTGCTTCTCCATCTAGGTGACGTTGCCGCGCATCGGTGTAAATTTTCGAAATGCAGCCTTCCGGCATCTTACCCAAGCGAGCACAGTTCGCCATTACAACTTTTTTGAAGTGCTCGATAAGGTCTGGAGAGTCTATAATGTGCTTTTCGAGCGCCTCTCCCTTTAGTCGAACGGGAACAGAAAGTCTGGGATCGCTGACGCTCACTTTTTTCACACAGGCGGAAAAGCAGGCCTCAAGAAAGTCGAGAACGGAACCGTTTGTGTTATTTCGTATTGAATAAAGTAGAGAGCCTAGAGACCTAATGACAGCTTCAGAAAACCAAATTTCCTTTTTGATTGTAGTCGTAAAGGGAACTTGCCGCGCCGCGTCGACGCCAGAGATGACTGCATCAAGTGCTGCTGTTATTACATTGGAAGTTATATGTGTCGTCTTAGCTTTAGCAATAAGCCTTGCGAGCGGGTTTGCATCGGCACCCATAGCCCGCCGTCCAGCAAGTAGGGCTTCAACCAAAACAGTGCCAGACCCCGAGAAGGGATCATAGACCAAGTCGTTTGGTCGCGAGTACTTTGTGCAATTTATGAAAAATAGCGGGATGTTAAGCAGCAGCTTCGCAGGGTAGGAATGAAAGAGGTGTGTGGCTCGATCCACACCAGACCCGAGTGGAACAAGGGCGCGGAAATTGACCGAGATCGGCGAACCGTTGGCGTCGTATGCTTCTTGCAAACTCTGAACGTCGGCATCGAAGTTCCAGGTCTTAAGATCGCGTGTTTTAACTTGCGTGCTAATCGGCGCTGCCCCTGCGGTTAGATCAGAGTCGGTCAGAGATCGAGCGCGAAGGGGACGAAGAAATTCATTCATCTTTAAGCGCAGACATGAGCTCGGTCCATTCCCTTTGGGAAAGACCGCTCTCATCGAATGAGATCGATTTACCGGCCAATTGGCTTTTCACAACCTTCCACGCGGAAGCCGAGAGTGTCACGGCGCCTAGCTTGTACTCCTTAAATGCATCATAGGTCAGAGGGACCCATTTTTCGGTAATTCCAAGCAGCCGTTCTGCATATGCGCGGATCTCGTACTGAGCGTGAGGATCAGCTCGCAGGCGTAAAAAATTCAACAGGTTGTGTAGATTTGCCTTCCAATACCACTGCGTGTAAAAATTGAGGCTCAAGTTCATGCGGGCGAGCTCGCGCGCGATGCCAACACGTCCATTGTCAATGATCTTGCCTTCTTCGGAAACATTCAGAAGAGCGTTGTAGCCCGCGTAGCTGCGCTCAGCCTCTTCACGAAGAAGGTTCAGCACCCACCCGTTGTCGGCGAGAGGCGCGTCCTCGCGCCCTTGCTTGTTGTTGGCCGACTGCGCGGCCAAATTCGCGGCATCGGGCACATAAAACTCTTTGTCCAGAATAGAGTACCGAGCAGAGTACTCGTTCAAACTCGCAGTTCTATGGCGTATCCATTGGCGAGCTACAAAGATCGGCAGTTTAACGTGAATCTTAATTTCGGCCATCTCGAATGGCGTCGTATGTGAGTGGCGCATCAGATATCGAATGAGGCCGCGATCCTCGCTAACCTTCTTCGTCCCGCGACCATAGGACACTCTCGCGGCCTGCACCACCGCTGCATCGTCTCCCATGTAGTCAACCACGCGGATGAAACCGTGGTCGAGCACGGGGATTGTCTTGTGGAGAAGTTCTTCCAAGCCGGTGGAGACAGCACGGTACGTCGGTTTCACGTCGTCTCGAAGACCGTTTTCTACGTCATTTTCCCGTATCAAATCATCCTCATGGAGTAGCTGTCTGCGCTATATCAGTACTGTGATTTTAGCCTAGCGACAATCTAGAAGGCCTCTTTTCTCCCCAAATGCCTTCAAAGGATGAGAGCATCTAAACTTTAGTCAATGTGCCAAGAAGGCAGTTTTCTCGGAGGTCACGACATTTCGTAGCATACTGTTCCCCATCGTAATTAACGGGCATCTGCTATCTGTTTAAATTTAATGGTTGATGTCGGATAACCGCCGCCAATCGCTTGGCGGGCCATCGGTTCGTACCCCATCAAGTGCTTCTATGAACTAATGCCGCGAATCTTGCGCACGCGTAACGACGATGTCTTTACGGAATCTTGTAAAGATATGGTCGTTACGCTATATAGGCGCAAATAGGAGTTTGCGATGCCGACCTCACACACGAGCAAAAGCTCGGATGCAAGTGTACCGCTGAATATGCGCATCAAACCCGCGACCCGCAACTTGATCGATCGCGCCGCTGAGTTGCTTGGTAAGACGCGAACGGATTTTATGTTGGAAGCTTCCGAGCGCCGAGCCGAGGAAGTGCTGCTCGACCGCACTGTCTTCACGGTAAGCGCGGAAATCTATGCTGAATACCTTGCCCGGCTCGATGCACCCACGCAGCCCAATGAGCGTTTAGCGCGCACCATGTCGACCAAAGCACCGTGGGATGAGGCGTGACCCTCAGCGTACCGGCACCCCTGGCGGATCATCATGAACTGGCCGACTTCAATTCTGGAGTCATTGAGCTGGACGACTGGCTGCGACGTCGCGCCCGTTCTAATCAAACGAGCGGCGCATCGCGGACCTTCGTCGTCTGCGAGGAGAGCCGCGTCATCGCCTATTACGCGCTCGCTTCCGGCGCCGTCAAACAGCCGGAAGCGCCTGGCCGTTTTCGGCGCAATATGCCTGATCCAATTCCGGTCGCTGTGCTTGGTCGCCTCGCCATTGATCAATCCTACCAAGGGCGCGGTATCGGCAGGGCGTTGGTGCGCGACGCGGGCCTGCGCCTGCTAAATGCCGCGGAAGTACTTGGCATTCGTGGTATGCTCGTTCATGCGATTTCAGATGACGCACGAGCCTTCTACGAGGCCGTCGGCTTCCTGTCTTCTCCTTCCGAACCCATGATGCTGATGGTCGGACTGCAGGACCTCAATAACGCGCTGAACCCTTAGGCGGAAATCCTCAAAATTTCGGTTGATGCAATCGATCTCGCTGAATCTTCGGCAGAAGGTCCCGACATTAAATGAGGGCCGCGAGTTCTAATCCTTTAAAGCCGCCACTGAACGAGGATTCCTACTGTTACGCACAGACTTTGGCCAACCTGAAGAAATGTGGATAGCTGCCGATCAACATTTTTGGAGAGGGTGACAAAACCTTTCCAAAGACGTTACTCCGACGCTTGTCACGCGGCATACGGCGCTTGAATTCTTATCCCAGAAAAACCATTTGACCGGCGATTTCTGTACGGACGGAGGTATCAATGACGACAGTACAAGAGCGGCAGCCCGAGCAACACGTATTTGAGGCCGATGTCAGCCGGCTCCTGCATATGATGGTGCATTCGGTTTACTCAGATAAGGATGTGTTCCTCCGAGAGTTGATCTCAAACGCGGCGGATGCCTGCGAAAAGTTGCGGTATGAATCTATTTCCAAGCCCGAGCTCTCATCCGATGGAGTCCAGCCGGAAATTCTCGTGTCGCTCAATGAGGAGGCGCAGACACTCGTTATCGAGGACAACGGCATCGGTATGGGCCGCGATGAGATGATCGACGCGCTTGGCACGATCGCGCGCTCGGGGACAAAAGCATTCATGGAGCGGCTTGAGGCGGCCAAAGCTGGGGAGAAGGCCGAACTGATTGGCCAGTTCGGTGTCGGCTTCTACTCCTCGTTCATGGTCGCCGATCGGGTCGATGTCATATCCCGCCGCGCCGGCGAGGGCGAGGCCTGGAAATGGTCTTCCGACGGCAAGGGGAGTTATCACGTCGTAGCCGTCGATCTCGCTGACGCGCCGGCGAGGGGAACGCGTGTCATTCTGCATCTCATGGAGGATGCTAAAAAATATACCAGCAAATGGACAGTCGAAAAGATCATTCGTGATCAATCCGGCCACGTGCCCGTTCCTATCCGTCTCGTTGAAAAAGAGGGCGCCGAGCCGTCACAGGTTTCCGATGGTGCAGCGCTTTGGACAAAGCAGAAGAGCGAGATATCCAAACAGGAATACGACGATTTTTATCGTAGTGTTTCGGGACAGTATGAGGAGCCGCTGGCGAACGTGCATTTCCGCGCCGAGGGACGCCACGAATATACGACGCTTGCCTTCATTCCCGGTGCTCAACCATTTGACCTGTTCGATCCAGACCGACACGGTCGGATGAAGCTATATGTAAAGCGCGTCTTCATTACTGACGAAGCTGAGTTGCTACCACGCTATCTGCGGTTCGTCCGTGGTATCGTTGACACCTCGGATCTGCCGCTTAACATCTCCCGGGAGATGATCCAGGAGAGTCCCGTGCTTGCCGCTATCAAAAAGGGCGTGACGAGCCGAATTCTTTCCGCCCTGGAGAAGATGGCCGAAGGCGAAGCCGAGACGTTCTCTAAGTTCTGGGATCTGTTCGGCGCGATTCTCAAGGAAGGTATCTACGACGACTTCGAGCGTCGCGCGCAGTTGCTGAAGCTTGCGCGCTTCCGTAGTACCGTTTCCGACGAGGCAACCCGGAGCCTTGCCGACTACCTAGCCGGAATGAAGGAGGGGCAGTCGGCGATCTATTACATTACCGGCTCCAGTCTCGACCAACTGAGATCGTCGCCGCAACTAGAGGGTTTTCGGGCCAAGGGTATCGAAGTCCTTCTTCTTACAGATGGCGTAGACAGTTTCTGGCCGACCAACGCCCCTGATTTCGAGGGCAAGCCCTTTAAATCGGTCACCCAGGGTCTTGCCGATCTGAACGCGGTGACAGGCGAGGGCAGCACCGTTGAGGCGGTGCGGCCCGCTTCTCCCGAAGTTACCGCCTTCATCGATTTCGCTCGAAGCACCCTTGGTGAGGAAATCGCTGACGTACGGGTTTCCGATCGGCTGACCGAAAGCGCGGTCTGCCTTGTCGCATCGGAACATGGCCTCGATCGCCAGCTCGAAAAACTTCTCCAAGGGGCAGGGCGGTTGCAGACAGCATCGAAGCCGATCCTTGAGATCAATGCGCAAAGCGAGCTTGTTAAAAGCATCGCATCGGTGGGCGATCAAACGTTTCGCGAGGATGCGGCGTGGCTTTTGCTCGACGAAGCACGCATTCTTGATGGGGACAAGCCAGCCAACCCACGCGCGTTTGCTCACCGGCAAGCCAGGCTGTTTGCGCTTGCGATCGGGCACGGCAAGTAACAAGACTTGGCGAGGTGGTCTTCGACTGCCTCGCCAGAAAGCCTCGCAAGTGGAGGTAGATCAACATGATCGCTGAACGTTCCGCACACTCTGGCAATGGAAGGCAATGCAGGTCGTCACCAGTCCACCGAGTCATTGCGGATGAAGCTCAAGCCGATCGTTAAATCTTCCAACTGGCTTCGACTTGGCAGCTTGACGGTTCGGCTCCCCTCAAGGGCGCGACAACAGGAAGTCTGCGCAGCGCTCTGCGATCATAATGCAGGGGGCATTCGTGTTGCCGCTCACGAGCGTCGGCATGATCGAGGCGTCTGCGATGCGCAGGCGTGGGATACCCCGCACCCGGAGCTGACTATCGACGACCGAGAGCTTGTCCCGGCCCATCCGGCAGGTCCCGGCCGGGTGGTAGACGGTTTTCGCATTGGCCCGCGCATGCGCCTCAAAGTCCGCATCGGTCGACTTCTGGTCCCCAGGAGCTAGCTCCCGGAAGCCGAGCGCCTTCATGGCGGGCGCGGCGAGGATCTCGCGCGAGAGCTTGATGCCGCGGACCAGCGTGTCGACGTCTTCCTGGGCGACTAGGTTGTTGCCGACGAAATGGATCGGGTCCTCGACCCTGTCGCTGCGCAGCGAAACCTTGCCGCGCGAGACGGGACGCAGGATGCAGGGATTGATCGAGACGCCGTGGCCCTCCATCTGGCCGCGCGTGGCATCGCCCACGAGGGTCGGCGTGACGTGGATCTGGATGTCGGGCCGCCCGCAGCCGCTCGTGTCGATGAACCCGCCGCTTTCCACCACATTCGACGACAACAGGCCGGACCGTCCGAACAGATAGCGAAGCCCGTTTGCGACGGCCTTGAGGCCCTTGTCCTGGTCCTTCAGCGAGATCGGCCGATTGGTGATGCCGTAGACGGAGACGGCGATATGGTCCTGGAAGTTCTCGCCGACACCGGGAAGGTCGCGCACGACCGGAATGCCATGCCGCGCGAGCATCTCGCCCGGGCCGATGCCGGACAGCATCAGGATTTTCGGCGTGGCGAGCGCCCCGGCGCACAGGATGACCTCTTCTTTTGCCCGCGCGTCGACAATGCTGCCGTCCCGCCGGCGATAGGCAAGGCCGGCCGCCGCGCCGTTCTCTAGGATGATCTTCGTTGCGATGCTCTCCGTGGAAATCTCCAGGAGAGGGGAGCGGCGCACCGCCTTCAAGTAGGTCACCGCCGTGGAACCGCGGCGGGCATTCACCGTCGTCGTCTGGTAGAAGCCGACACCGTCCTGCCGCGCGCCGTTGAAATCATGCGAATAGGCAAGGCCGGCCTGCTGCGCGGCCCGGACAAAGGCCGCGCTGATCGGGTGGCGGAAGCGGGGCTCGGAGACCTTCAGGGGGCCGCCGGTGCCGTGGTACTCGTCGGCGAGAACCTCGTTGTCCTCCGAACGGCGGAAGACCGGCAGGACATCCTCGTATCCCCAGCCCTCGCAGCCGAGATCGCGCCAGGTGTCATAGTCCTCGGCCTGGCCGCGAATGTAGATCATCGCGTTGACGGACGAGCCGCCGCCGAGCGTCCTGCCCTGCGGCACGAGCAGGACCCGGTTGTTGGCGCCCGGCTCCGGCTCGGTGGCGTACATGAACGTCCGCCGGGTGCCGAGAACCTTCACGAAGGTGGCGGGGATGTGGATATAGGGCGTGTTGTCGGCAGGCCCCGCCTCGAGAAGCAGGACGCTCTTGCCTGCCGTCACAAGGCGGTTTGCCAGAACGCAGCCGGACGACCCGCCACCGGCGATGATGTAGTCGTAGCTCTTCATCGGGCGCTCACAGGCCGATATGGCTGACGAACTTCGTCGTCAGGTAGGCATCCAGCGTTTCGCTCCCGCCCTCGCTGCCGTAGCCGCTCTCCTTGAGGCCGCCGAAGGGCGTTTCCGCAGCAGCGAGGCCGAAATGGTTGATCGAGACCATGCCGGCCTCAAGCTCGGTCGAAAAACGATCGGTCGTCGCGAGCGAGCGCGTGAAGCCGAAAGCGGCAAGGCCAAAGGGCAGGCGGTTGGACCGCCGGATCGCCTCGTCGATACTGGAGACGGGCACGAGCGCCGCGAGCGGGCCGAAGGGCTCGTCGTTCATGACCGCTGCGTCTTCCGGCACGTCGCTCAGCACCGTCGGCTCGAAGAAATAGCCGCTGTTGCCGATGCGCTTGCCGCCGCAGTCCAGCCGTGCGCCATGCGAGACGGCGTCGTCCACGAAGCGCGCCATCGCATCGAGCCGCCGGGCGTGCGTGAGGGGGCCCATCTGCACGCTGTCCGACAGGCCGTCGCCGACCTTGATGGCGCGCGCACCGGCCACGAAGCCCGAGCGGAAGGCGTCATAGACGTCTTCCTCGATATAGAAGCGCGTAGGCGCTGCGCAGACCTGGCCGGCATTGCGGAATTTCAGCATCAGGCCGAGCTTGACGGCGGCGTCGATATCCGCGTCCTTCGCGACGATATACGGTGCATGGCCGCCGAGCTCCATCGTCGCGCGCTTGACCCCGGCCGCGGCCATCGCCCCGAGCTTCTTGCCGACCGGAACGGAGCCGGTGAACGAAATCTTGCGGATGACCGGCGAGGCGATCAGGTGCTCGGAAACCTCGGCCGCCGGGCCGAAGACGATGCCGAGCACGCCCGGCGGCAGGCCGGCATCCTGGAACGCGCGGGCAAGTGCGATACAGGCGGACGGTGCTTCCTCCGGCGGCTTGGCGATGATCGAGCACCCGCTGGCGAGCGCGGCGGAGACCTTGCGCACGAGCTGGTTGATCGGGAAGTTCCAGGGGGTGAACGCGGCGACCGGGCCGACGGGCTCGCGCAGCACGACCTGGCGTGCGCCGCGCACGCGCGCGGGGATGACGCGGCCATAGGCGCGCCGGCCCTCCTCGGCGTGCCATTCGATGTGCTCGGCGGCGGCATTCGCCTCGCCGCGCGCCTCGGCGACCGGCTTTCCCTGCTCCCGGGACATGAGCTGCGCCATGGTTTCGGCACGCTCTCGCACGAGGGCTGTTGCCTTGTGCAGGATCTTCGCCCGCTCGATCGCAGTGGTCCGGCGCCAGGTTTCGAAACCCTGCTGCGCCGCTTCCAGCGCCGCGTCGAGGTCGGCGCGTTCGCACAAGGCCAGCTGCGCGATCACCTCGCCGGTTGCCGGATTGTGGACATCGGCCGATCGGCTGCCGGCGGGCGCGCGCCATTCGCCGTTGATGAGAAGCGGTTTATCCAGCATGGCTCAGTCCTTCATGAGAGCGTGTCATGGGGCGGGGCAGGGCGGCAAGCGCCGCCGCGTAGTCCCGTGCGATTGCGGCGACGATGTCCGCCGCCGGTAGGATCTCGTCGACGAGGCCTGCGCTCTGGCCGGCCTCGACCTTGCCGTTCTCGACATCGCCGTCGAAGGCCGCGGCCTTGAGCGAGGCGGTGGCGAAGAGCGCCTTGCGCTCCTCCAATTCCCGTCCTTCCGCCTCCGCCGCCTGCATCCGTTCGCCAAAGCCGTTGCGCAGGACGCGGATCATGCCGAGGCCATGGCCGACCACCATCGTGTCGGTGACGGAGGCAGACAGCAGGCGCTCGCTATAGGCGGCGTGCAGGCGTGCCTCGCAGGACAGCATGAAGCGTGTGCCGAACTGCGCGGCGCCCGCCCCCAGCGCCAACGCGGCGGCAAGGCCGTATCCATCGGCAAAGCCGCCGCTGAGGATGAGCGGCACGCCGGGCACTGCCCTTGCGATCGCGCGGCCGAGAACGAGCGTCGAGACGAGGTCTGGCGGCGGGTGGCCGCCGGCTTCCCCGCCGACGGCGATCAGGCCGTCGACACCGGCCGCCGCCGCCTTGGTCGCATGCTCCGCACCGGCGACCACATGCAGGCAGACGGTGCCGACGGCTTTGAAGCGCTCAAGGTAGCGCTTCGGTCCGCCCTGGGAGGCGATGAGCACAGGCACCCGCTTTTCGACAAGGAGGTCCATGATCTCGTCGGCGCCCCTGCGATAGAGCGGCAGGTTGACGGCAAACGGCCTGTCCGTGCCCGCCCGCACCGCATCGATCGCCGCGGCGAGGTCGTGCGCATACATGGGGCCTGCGGCGATCACGCCAAGACCGCCGGCGGCCGACACGGCAAGCGGCAGGGCCGCGTTGGACGATGCCCATGACATGCCGGCCTGGATGATCGGCAGGTCAATGCCGAGGAGCCGCGTCACATCGGTTTCTATCCGCATAGGTTACGCTCCGATCAGCTTGCGGGCGTGTTCGGCGAGCTGCTTCTTCTGGATCTTGGCGCTTGCCGTCATGCCCATCGCTTCGAAGCTCTCGACGATCCAGACATGGCGCGGCACCTTGAAGCCGGCCATGTTGGATTTCGCCCAGTCCATGATCTCCGCCGGTTCGGCCTTGGTACCCTCCCTCAGGATGACGAAGGCACCACACACCTCGACGAGGCGCTCGTCCGGCACGCCGACCACCGCCGCCTGGCGGATCGCCGCATGGCGATGCAGGACGTTCTCCACATCGGCCGGCGAGACGTTCTCGCCGCCGACGCGCACGATCTCCTTGACGCGGCCGAGGAAGGTCAGCCGGCCGTTCTGGTCCAGCGCGCCGAGATCGCCGGTGGACAGCCACCCGTCGGCTGAAAGCGCGGCCCGCGTTTCGGCGGGCTTGTCGAAATACTCGCGCATCACGCTCCAGCCGCGTACGCGGATTTCCCCCGGTTCGCCGCAAGCGGCATCCTTGCCGTCTTCCTTCACGACGCGCACGTCGATGCCCGGTTGCGGCCGCATGGCGGCCGATATGCGGACGGCCTCCGGCTCCCACCAGCAGGACTGCGCGACGTTGGGTGCAGCTTCCGAAAGCCCGTAGCCGACGACGCATTCGTGCGCGCCGAGCTCGTCGATGACGCGGGCGACGATGGTCGGGGAGGCGGCGAGCCAGGCGCCGCGCAGAACGAGGCGGCGCGCCGGGCGCTCGGGATGGCTCAGCAGCATCAGCGCCATCGTGTCGTTGCCGGAGAAATGCGTGCAGCGCTCGGCTTCCATCAGGCGCAGGGCCTCGCCCGGTTCGAACCGGTCCATGGAGACGAGCGTCGCCATGTGCTGGAGGCAGGAGAGGATGGAGAGGGTCGTGCCCGCGACGTGGAAGAACGGTCGGGCGCTATGGAACCGGTCGCCGACGCGAAGGCCCATGCGATGACCGGAAACGAACGCGTTGCCCAGCATGCTGCGCTGGGTGAGGAGAACGCCTTTCGGAAAGGATGTGGTGCCCGACGTATACTGGATGAGCAGCGGGTCGTTGGCCTCGTCCCGCGCCTGCGCGGGCGCGGTCCCGCTTGCGAGCAGGCCCTCCCAGGCGAGGGCCGCGGGCGGCGCGGTGTCACCGATGACGATCAGCTGCTTGAGGTCCGGAAGGCCGGGGGCGGGCAGCCGGTCGATGAGCGCGGGGTCGATCTGCCGCAGCAGGCCGATGAAATCGATCTTGAGGAACCGGTCGCACAGAATGAGGCGCGAGACCTTCGACTGGGAAAGCGCATAGGCCATCTCGTCGGCGACGAAACGGGTGTTGATCGGCACGGTCACCGCGCCGAGCGAGCCGATCGCCAGAAAGATCGCCACCCAGCGCGTGGAATTGCCAAGGCAAAGGCCGATGTGCTCGCCCTTCCTCACGCCCTGCGCCGCCAGTCCATCGCGGATGCGGGCGACCTCCGCGGCGAGCGCGGCATAGGTCAGCCGCCCGTCCGCCGCGACGACGGCCTCGACATCGCCGGCAAGCGTTGCGGCCCGTGCCAGTGCCGCGGA
Organism: Shinella sp. G-2; assembly: GCF_050172695.1. Taxonomy (NCBI): domain Bacteria; kingdom Pseudomonadati; phylum Pseudomonadota; class Alphaproteobacteria; order Hyphomicrobiales; family Rhizobiaceae; genus Shinella; species Shinella sp. G-2. Next base: position 17,023 of record NZ_JBBEYH010000007.1, read on the forward strand.
GATCGTCGTTGGGCAGAGCGCGCCGATGTCGAAGGGTGCGGCATGGTCAGACATCGGGGTTCTCCTTGCCGCCGACGCTGTTCGCGAAGCGGTTCAGGCCGTCGCGCCAGCCGCCGTCCGCCAGGCACCGTTCGATCGCGGCCATTTCGACGCGGATGCCGTTGTTGAGGTCGGTTTCGCTGCCGAGATCCACCGCCTGCTTGGTCAGCGCCATGGCAAGCGGGGGCGCCGCGGCGATCGCCTCGGCGATGCCGGCGATGGTTTCGGCCAGGGCCTCTGCGGGCACGATGCGCGCGACGAGGCCAAGCTGGTAGGCCTCCTCGACCGGCATCGTGCGGCCGGTGAACAGGAGTTCCTTGGCCCGCATCTTGCCGATCGTGCGTTGCAGGCGCTGCGTTGCGCCGACCGTGCCCCATTGCGGCTCGGGGAAGCGGAAGGTCGTCTTGTCGGATGCGATGACGAAATCGCAGCTCATCAGGATCTCGCCACCGGAGCCGACCACGGGGCCTTGCGTTGCCGCGACGACCGGCTTGCGGCAACGGGCAATGGCGTCGTAGGTGGCGAAGGAGGCGCGACGCCGGGCGATCACCCAGGCCTCGTCCCGGCCGTTGCGCTCCTTCAGGTCCGCTCCCGCGCAGAAGACGGGGCCGTTTGCCGAAAGCACGACGGCGCGGATGTCGGCGTCGGCATCGAGCGCCTCGAACATCTCCTTCAGGGCAAGGCACATCGGCAGGTTAAGGGCGTTGCGCGCTTCCGCGCGGTCGAGCACCACATGGGCGACACCCTCCTCGCGCCGCAGGAGAACCGGGGGTTTTGCTTTGCTCATCAGATCACTCCCTCATTCCTCAGCCGATCGATGGTCTCGGCCGCCATGCCCAGCTCCCCCGCAAGCAGCGCCGCCGTGTCCGCACCGAGCGGCGGCGGGCAGCCGATCGCGGGATCCTCGTAGCCCACAAAGCGCAGCGGCGTGCGCAAGGCGCGCACGGCGCCCTCTTCCGGGTGGTCGAAGGTGCCGACGACGCCGCGGGCCTCGCTGTGGGGATCGCTCAGGATCTCGCGGACGGTATTCACCTCACCCGCCGGCACGCCGCGCTCTCGCAACGCCTCGGCGAGCGGTCCGCGGTCGCGCTGTGCGATCGCCTGCCGCATGCCCGCCATCACCCGTTCGCGGGCCGCGACGCGGGCCGCGTTCTTCCTCAAGGCCGCATCGGCGGCAAAATCGTCGAGGCCGAGGACCGCGCAGATCGCGTCCCAGTGCTGGTCGCTGCCGCTGATATGCAGCCATCCGCCGTCGGCGCAATGGAACGCCGCGGAGGGAACACGGCCCGGATGCTCCGTTCCCGAGCGGCCGATATCCTCGTCCAGCGCGAAGAGCCGGGCGGCGGCAAGTGCAAGCAGGCTGGTCTGGACATCCATCATCGACAAGTCGATATGGCAGCCCCGACCGCTGCGCCCGCGCCCGACCAGCCCTGTCAGGATGGCGATTGCGATCCACAGGCCCGAGGTCATGTCCGAGACCGGAATGCCGGCTTTGGCGGGCGGCGCGTCGGGATGGCCGGTCAGATGCATGATGCCGGAGAGCGCCTGGAAGATCGTGTCGTAACCATTGCGCAGGCGATAGGGCCCGGTCTGCCCGAAGCCAGTATTGGAGACGTAAACGAGGCCGGGATTGCGGCGGGAGAGCGCGTCATAGCCGAGATTGAAGCGGTCCATCTCGCCGGGCAGGAAGTTCTCCAGAACGACGTCGTGCGTCTCCGCAAGCCTGGCAGCGATCTCTTGTCCTTCCGGCGATTTGAGGTTCAGCGTCATGGACCGCTTGGCGCGGTTGAATGCGAAGAAATAGGCGCTTTCGCCGCGGGGCAGGCGTGGCTCGAACAGGCGCGATTCATCGCCCGTGCCCGGCCGCTCGACCTTCGTCACCTCCGCGCCGAGCTCGGCGAGGATCTGCGTCGCCATGGGGCCGGCGAGAACGCGGGAAAAGTCGAGGACGCGGATGCCTTCGAGCGGCTTCATCAGCGCTCCTCCCGGAAGCTGCGCATCTGCGCGTTGACGGTGCGCCCGGCGGCCATGGCCTCATCATAAGGCAGATCGGCGACGCGGTAGTACAGCGACTTAACGGCGGCCATCGCCTTGGGATGCGCAGCCGCCCATTGACCGGCGATCTCCAGGGCCGCCTCGACGACCGCCTCCGGCGCGACGATCCGGTTGACGAGGCCGAGGGCACGGGCCTCTTCCGCCCCGATGAGGCGGCCGAGGCTGACCATCTCGAAGGCCGCCTTGCGGCCGAGCGAGCGTTGCAGGCCGGTCATCACCAGGGCGGGCACGATGGAATGCTTGAGCTCGGGATAGCCGAATTTCAGGTCCGTTCCGGCGACCATCATGTCGCAACCGATCGCGAGGCCCGCGCCGCCGCCGACGGCCGCGCCGCGCACGGCCGAAACGACCGGCTTGGACAGGCGCTGCATCATCGCCTGGGTCCGGCAGGTGAGGTCGGCGCGCTTTTCCACGAGGTCCTGGTTGGCAGGCGTCAGCGTGGAAAACTCCGCCAAATCCGCTCCGGCGCAGAACGCCCGTCCACGCCCCGTCAGCACGATGGCCCGCACGGCATCGTCGGCGTCGGCGGCCAGAAGCGCGTCATGCAGCGCCTGCGTCAGGGCCGTGTCGAGGGCATTCAGCTTGTCGGGTCGGTTGAGCGAGAGGATCCGGACCGGGCCGCGGTCTTCGCTCATGAGGATCGGTGAAGCGTCACTCTGTGTCATGAAAAATCCTAGGCTGCCAGATGGCTGAAACCGGTGCGGGCCACCTTGCTCTGCAACTCCCGCCCAAGCGCCTGCTCGCATTGCAACGAGGCGGCCTGAAGCTTCTCGATATCGATGCCGGTCGCAACGCCCTCGGCCTCGAAGAGATTGACGAGATCTTCCGTCGCGACATTGCCAGTATAGCCGCCGCCATAGCGAATCTGGGTGGGATGACCTCCGACGCCCCCGATGGCACTGTCGAACCAGCGGCAGCCGGCCTCATAGGCGGCCATGCAGTTGGCGATGCCTGTGCCGCGTGTGTCGTGGAAATGGGCGATCGGCGTGACGCCGGGCACCTCGGCCATGGCGCGGGCAAAGAGGCGGCGAACGCTGCCGGGCGTGCCGTGACCGGTCGTGTCGCAGATGGAGACGTGGCGCACGCCGAGGTCGGCAAACGCCTTCAGGTCGCCGATCACGGATGCCGGCTCGACCCGGCCCTCGAAGGGGCAGCCGAACGCCATGGAGATCACGCCGATCAAGCGGAAGCCGCCATCTGCCAGCGCGACCATCTCGGCAATGTTGCGCCATTGCTGCGCGCGCGTCGTCCGCAGGTTCTTCTCGGTGTGCGCCTCTGTCGCCGACACGAGCAGGCTTATCTCCTCCGGGCCACAGCCGCCTTCATGATCCTCGATTGCGCGTGTGACCGCATGGAGGTTGGGGCAGGTCGCCTTGTAGGCCGTGCCCGGCCGGCGGCGGATGCCGGCCAGGACCAGGCTGGCATCGGCAAATACCGGCACATGGCGGGGGCTGCTGTAGCTCGTCGCTTCCACGCGCGGGAACCCGGCCTCGGAAATGGCGTCGATCAGGGCGATCTTGGTTTGCGTGGAAAGGTCTGTCGTTTCGTGCTGCAAGCCGTCCCTTGCAAAACACTCGCAGATCGTCAGCGCGTCCGACATCTCGATCCTCCCGGTTTCCTTGGAGGTAGTGATGCGAAATTTAGTTCATATTGTCAACTATAATTTCTGCTGGCGGCCTTCACTCCTCGTCCAGCTCGCGCAGATCCTCCTGGGATGCGCGGGTTTTAAGGTCGTGGAAATAGTGCGCGCTGTTGCGTCCAACCCGTTGCAGGAGCTCGATCAAAATCTGTCGCTCGGCGTGGCTGAGGGTGGAGAGCATGTTCTCGTTGCGCTCGAAGGCGTCGGCCAGGATCGCCTGCGACAGGTCGAGACCCTCCGGACTTAGCTTCAAGAGGATGCTGCGCCCGTCCTCGGGGTTTGCGGTCTTGAGGATATAGCCGCGCTCGATCATCGACGAAACGGTCCGACTCATCTGGCTTTTCAGGAGTCCGCTGTGTTTTGCGAGCTCCTGCAGCGGCACTTCGCCGAGATATTTGAGGACGGCGAGCGCGCGCCATTCTCGGGCCGTGATGCCGTATTTCGGCCGGATCGAGAGGGCTGCGATGCGGGTGGAAAGGCCGGCCAGCCGCTGCAGCTCAAAGGAGAACAGGTCCCGTATGTCCGGCTCGCTCTTCTGGGGTGCCAGGTGCCCACGAAAGAAATTGCCGTCGGAGCGATCCGCGATGTGTTCGACTTTCTTATTCAAATGGTTGCTCCAAGCAGGTCCCGCATGGAGATCCCATGCGCAGGAATTTAGTTGACAAGGTGAACAATATAGTTCATTCCATTAACTAGATTGGCACGCAGGGAGCGGATTGTCGATCATGCAATCGGGCTGTGGAGGATGGCTCCAGCCGAGCATCACCTGAGGAGGAACTTGGTAATGGCATCGTGTAATCGCGCATTCTTGACCATCGCCGCGACAGCGGGCGTGCTGTCCTTCACGGGCGCCGCTGCGGCGCAGGATGTCCTCACCGTCGCCGGCTTTGGCGGCAACCTTCAGACCGACCTGCGCAAGACGATCTGGCAGCCGGCGGCCGATGCCGCAGGCATTGAATTGCGCGAGGAAACCCATGACGGGCTCGCCGCCGTGCGGGTACAGGTGCAGTCCGGCTCCCCGACCTGGGATGTGGTGCATCTCGGGGCGGACGAATGCGCGGTCGGCGGCAAGGAGGGGCTTTTCGAGCCGCTCGACTACAGCACAATCAGCACGAAGGGTTTTGACGCGCGCGGCTACGGCGAGCATTGGATCGCGACCAACACCTATTCCGTCGTTCTGGCCTGGCGCACCGACGTCTACAAGGACAAGGCGCCGGCAAGCTGGCAGGATTTCTGGAATGTGGATGCCTTCCCCGGCCGTCGCGCCCTCAGCACCTACCCGCAGGAAATGATGGAGATCGCGCTCATCGCGGATGGCGTCGACAAGGACAAGCTCTATCCGCTCGACACCGAGCGCGCGCTCGCGGCGCTCGAGAAGATCAGAGCCAATGTCGGCGTCTGGTGGTCGTCCGGAGCGCAATCCGCCCAGCTCCTCAAGGATGGCGAGGTCGACATGATGGCGATCTGGGGCAGCCGCGTGGCGTCAGTGATCGCGGACGGCGCGCCCGTCAAGTTCACCTACCAGGATGCGATCCTCGGCTACGGCTGCCTGGCCATCCTCAAGGGCGCGCCGCACGCGGCGAGTGCTCAGAAGTTCATCGCCGGCGTGGTCTCGCCTGAGGTTCAGGCGCGCATTCCGGAAATGATGCCCTATTACGGTCCGACCAACAGCCTGGCCTTCGAGGTGAAAGCGTTCTCGCCGGAGGTGCTGGCGCAATCCAACATGTCGCCGGAAAACGTCAAGAAGCAGACCTTCCTCGACGCAAACTGGTGGCGCGACAACAACGAGCTGGTTCGCGAGGACTACAGCCTCCTGATGTCGAACTGATCAACGAGCCGGGAGGACAGGATGCGCTCGGGCAGAGTCAACCTTCGCGAGGTCCACAAGGCCTATGGCAGCTTCAGGGCGCTCGACGGCGTCTCCCTGGATATCAAGGCGGGGGAGTTCCTGACGCTTCTCGGTCCTTCCGGCTCGGGAAAGACCACGCTTCTCAACGTCATCGCCGGCTTCGAGCGGCCCGATCTCGGCAGCTTGCTGGTCGATGATGTCGAATTCATCACGCGTCCCCCGCACAAGCGCGACCTTGGCATGGTGTTCCAGAACTATGCGCTGTTCCCGCACATGGACGTCTTCTCGAACGTCGCCTATCCGCTGAAGCTGCGAAAGGTGGACAGGGCCTCCATCCGCAAGAGGGTGATGGACGCGCTCGAGATCGTCCATATGCAGAACCTTGCCGAGCGGCGCATCACCGCGCTGTCGGGCGGCCAGCGACAGCGCGTGGCGCTGGCGCGCGCCGTCGTCTTCGAACCGCGCCTGCTGCTGATGGACGAGCCGCTCTCCGCACTCGACAAGAATCTGCGCGAGCACATGCAGATCGAACTCAAGCGGCTGCACAAGAAGCTCGGTATGACGACGATCTATGTCACGCACGACCAGCAGGAAGCCCTGACAATGTCGGACCGCATCGCGGTTCTCGACAAGGGAAGAATTATCCAGCTCGACGTTCCCGCGACGGTCTACGATCGCCCGAACTGCAAGTTCGTCGCCGGCTTCATGGGCGAGACCCGCTTTCTGCCCGTGGAGCGCCGCGATCAGTCCTATGTGCTCGACGGACGGCCGCTCCGGCTTGCCGATACGAGGGCCCTCACATCGACGGGTGAGGCCTGGCTCATGGTCCGCCCGGAGCGGCTTCGCTGGCAGGGCGATGCCGACCGCGACAATCGCATTGAGGGCAGGGTGCTCGATGTCGTCTATCGGGGAGACTGCAACCAGGTGTCCGTCTCGCTGCCCGGCGGGCACGAGGTCGCGATCCGCCACGCAGGGGCGGAACAGCAACCCTTGCCGCAGCCTGGCGATACTCTTGCCCTGTGGCTGCCTGCGGACGCGAGCCTCGTCATCGGGAGCGCCGCGCCATGACGCTTGCCATCGATGGAGCGCCCGGCATGCCGCTCAATCGCGCCATGCTCAAGAGCGCAAGGCGCCGGGAGCGGCGTATATTCAGCGGGCTTGCCCTGCCGGCGCTGGTGCTCGTCACCTGCATTCTTCTCATTCCCTTCGCATGGCTTGCCTGGCTCTCCTTGTTCGACGCCGCCGGCAATCTCACAACCCAGAACTATGCCCGGCTGCTGCGGCCCGCCTATGTCGGCAGCTTCCTCACCACCTTCAAGGTCGCCGGCCTGGTGACGGCGCTATGCGTGGTGCTCGGCTATCCGGTCGCCTATCTCCTGTCGCAGCTTCCCGCGCGCGCCGCGCAGATCCTCCTGGTATTCGTCATCCTGCCGTTCTGGACGTCGGTGCTGGTGCGCACCTATGCCTGGCTGGTCCTCTTGCAGCGCAACGGCGTCATCAACGATTGGCTGCTTTCAGCGGGCGTGGTCGATGAACCGCTTGCGCTGGTGCACAATCTGACGGGCACGATCATCGGCATGGTGCATGTCATGCTGCCCTTCCTGATCCTGCCGCTCTATGCATCCATGAAGGCGATCGATCCGGTGCTCCTGCGCGCGGCGGCCAATTGCGGCGCCTCGCCGAGCCAGGCGTTCCGACAGGTCTTCCTGCCGTTGTCGATGCCGGGCCTTGCTTCGGGCAGCGCGCTGACCTTCGTGCTTTGCCTCGGTTTCTACCTGACGCCGGCGCTTCTGGGCGGCGGACGTGTCGCCATGTGGTCGACGCAGATCGCCGATGCCGTCTCGAAATTCTCCAACTGGGGCGCGGCGAGCGCCCTCAGCGTGGCGCTTCTGGTGGTGACGGCCGTCGTCCTTTGGGGCGTTCGCAGACTGACCGACGCCTTGAGCTTTTCCGCGGGGAAAATGTGATGCTGAAGACGCCCGCCACCTCCACCCAGATCACCCATGGCCAGCGCCTCTGGCTCTATGCAACGGTTGCGCTCGTCATGGCCTTCTTGGTCATTCCCTGCATCCTCGTGATACCCATGTCCTTCTCGGACTCGCAGTATCTCGAGTTTCCGCCACGCAGCCTCAGCCTGCGCTGGTACGAAGCCTTCTTCACGTCGCCGGAATGGATCCAGTCCGCCGTGGTCTCGCTCAAGGTTGCAGGCTTCACAACGGTGCTGGCCACCGTGCTCGGCACGCTGGCCTCCTACGGGCTCTACAAGGCGACCAGCCTCTTCACGCCGCTCACACGCGGCCTGCTGATGCTGCCGATGATGATCCCGCTGATCTTCGTCGCCATAGGCGTGTTCTTTGTCTACGCTCGCTTCGGGCTCAACAACACCATCACCGGCCTCGTTCTGGCGCACACCACGCTCGCTATCCCCTTCGTCATGATCGCCGTCGGCAACGGGCTGAAGAGCTTCGACCCTAATCTCGAACGCGCGGCCCGCAGCCTCGGGGCCTCGCCCGTGACGGCCTTTCTCACGGTCACGCTGCCGCAGATCCGCATCTCGGTCTTCTCCGGCATGCTCTTCGCCTTCGTCACGTCCTTCGACGAAGTCGTCGTGTCGCTGTTTGTGTCGAGCGGCGCGAACTCCACGTTGACCAAGCGCATGTTCGCCAACATCCGCGACCAGGTCGATCCGACCGTCGCCGCCATCTCATCGATGCTGGTGGCGCTGTCGATCATCGTCCTGATCGCTGCCCAGTTCATGAAGCGCAAGGACGTCTGACGCCCATTCGATGCGCCCCGCATCACATTTCAGGAGGAAACCATGTACAATTCGCTGCGCATGCGCGACATCGCGTCCCAGATTCATCCGCAGACCAATCTTGCCGCCCACGAGACCGTCGGGCCGACGATCATGGCTCGCGGCGAAGGCGCCTATGTCTATGACGACGACGGCAAGCAATACATCGAGGGTATGTCCGGCCTCTGGTGCGCGGCGCTCGGCATGAGCGAGAAGCGGCTGGTCGATGCGGCGACGCGTCAGCTCAACACATTGCCCTACTACCAGAACTTTGCCCATCGCGCGACGGAGCCGGCGATCGAGCTTTCGGAGCGTCTCCTGAAGATCGCGCCGGTTCCGATGTCCAAGGTGCTCTTCCAGAGCTCCGGCTCGGAGGCGAACGACACCGCCGTCAAGCTCGCCTGGTACTATTTCCACGCCCAAGGCAAGCCGGAGAAGAAGAAGATCATCGCGCGCAACCGCGGCTATCATGGAACCTCGATTGGTTCGGCCAGCATTACCGGTCTGCCGCACTTGCACCGCGAGTTCAATCTCCCCCTCCCGGGCTTTCTCCATGTCACATGCCCTCATTTCTATCGCGAGGGCCGGCCGGGGGAGACGGAGGAGGACTTCGCCACGCGTCTTGCGGAGGAACTGGATGCGCTGATCCTGGCGGAGGGGCCGGAGACGGTCGCGGCCTTCTTCGCCGAACCGGCTATGGGGACGGGCGGCGTTGTCCTCCCACCGAAAACCTATTTCGAGAAGATCCAGAAGGTTCTGAAGAAACATGACGTCCTCTTGGTCGCCGACGAGGTCATCACTGGCTTCGGGCGCACCGGCGCCTGGTGGGGAAGCCAGACCTTCGGGCTGGAGCCGGACATGATTACCTGCGCAAAGGCGCTGACCGCCGCGTATATGCCGCTCTCCGCTGTGCTGCTTTCCGAAAGGCTTTATGCCGGCATGAAGGCGCAAAGCGAAAAGATCGGCGTCTTTGGCCATGGTTACACCTACGGCGCACATCCCGTTGCATGCGCCGTCGGCGTCGAGGCGCTGAGGATCTACGAGGAGGATGGCATCATCGACGGTGTCGCGGCGCTCGGCGAGCGCATGGCCGAGGGCATGACGCCGCTTGCCGAGCATCCGCTCGTCGGCGAGGTGCGCGGCGTCGGCCTGATGTGGGGCGTCGAGATCGTCCGCGACAAGCGCACGCGCGAAGCCTTTCCTGCCGAGATGCAGTTCGGGATCGGCATTCAGAACCGCGCCTTCGAGAACGGACTGGTCTGCCGTTCGCTCGGCACGGCGATCGCCTTCGCGCCGCCGCTCATCAGCACGCCAGAGCAGATCGATGCGGTCGTCTCGCGGTTCCGCGACGCTCTCGACAGGTCGCTCGACGCCTACCTCGCCGGCGGCGGCCGGCTCGGCGACTGAGGGGAGGCCGTCGTGCTGGCGATCTATGACGAACGGCAGGCGCTACACCGGCCCCTGACGCGCATTGCGGGCGGCGTGCTGAAGCCCAATCTCGAGGTGCCCGAACGCATCGTGCTGCTGCGGCAGGGGTTGGCGCTGGCGGGTGTCGATGTCGTCGCGCCCGCCGCAAACGATACCAGCCTGATCCGTGCGATGCATGACCCCGGCTACCTCGATTTCCTCGAGAACGGCTTTGCCGCCTGGCGCGCCATCCCGGGCAATGGCCCGGAGCTGCGGTCGAGCGTTCACCCGAACGTCTATATGACCCGGCGCCCCGACGATCTTCTCGGCCGCGCCGGCTTCTATCAGGCCGATGCCGGTTGCGTTCTGGTGGAAGGAACCTGGCAGGCCGCACGGGCGAGCGCGCTGACCGCGCTTGATGCCGCGGCGCGCGTGCTTGACGGCGACGGCATGGTGTACGCCTTGTGCCGGCCGCCCGGCCACCATGCCTATCGCGACAAGGCCGGTGGCTTTTGCTACCTGAACAATTCCGCCCTTGCCGCCGAGCGGGCGGTCCTGGCGCGGCGGCGCGTCGCAATCCTCGACATCGATGTGCACCACGGCAACGGGACGCAGACGATGTTCTACGATCGCGGTGACGTGCTGACGCTGTCGGTGCATGGAGACCCTGCATCGCTCTACCCCTATTACGCGGGCTACGCTGATGAATGTGGGGTCGGCGCAGGAACTGGAAAGAACCGCAATTTTCCTCTTCCGCTCGGCAGCGACGGCGCGGTCTACCTGGCGGCAGTGAGGGCAGCATGTGACGAAGTCCGACAGTTCGGCGCCGACTTCCTGGTGCTTGCCCTCGGCCTTGACGCGTCCGTGAACGATCCCTTCGCCTGCATGAGGGTGGACGACGAGGACTTCGCCCGCATAGCAAAGGTTATCGCAGAGGTGCGGGTCCCGACCGTTATCGTCCAGGAAGGGGGGTATGTTTCACCGCACCTCTCCGCTACCCTCGCGGCCTTCATTTCTGCCGTTTCCCAGTCAGGGTAGGGACGGGGTTTCGCTGGCCATTATGCGGCTGCTCATAGAACAGCATAGATGATATGTAAACAGTTCAAATAAGGCGATATGATCCTTATTCATATCTTTTCTGTTGACCGGTCTCAAAATGTTTGAGATAACTTACCCTGCTCCAAGGAGAACTTTCGGGTAGGTGGGATGGCACGGTCTCAGTCGGATGCCTTGCTGGAAATCGGACGGTTGCTGAAGGCTACCCGTAAGGGCCGGCAATTGACCCAGGAGCAGGTTGCCGACATGGCGGGGATATCGCGTCCCCGCTATCGCGAGATAGAAGCCGGAAGCAGTGCTGCGCGCACGACGACCCTGATTAACATCGCCCGCGCTCTCGGACTTGAGCTGATGCTTATACCGCAGGCCATGGTGCCGGCCGTCGGCGCGCTGCTGCGGCCGCAGGATGATCGCGACGATCTCCCGGCATTCATGGCTCATCCGGACGGGGATGAGAATGCCTGAAGCTTCATCCGATCCGAGAACGATCTCGTCGCTCGACGTGCTGCTGAACGATATGAAGGTCGGCACGATCGTCAGGACGCCTGGCGAGTTCAGCGCTTTCAGCTTCGAGGACAGATATCGTGCAACGGGCGGCTTCCCGGTGCTCAGCCTGTCTTTTCGAGCAGCCACTGGCGGCTTGCGCAAGGACCCGAAACCCGTCGCCAGAGCTTTGCCGGCGTTCTTCGCCAATCTGCTCCCGGAAGACAAACTGCGCGAGGCAATGGAAAAACACCACGCGGGGAGTGTTCGCGCGGGAAACGATTTCGACCTGCTCGTCGCACTGGGTTCGGATCTGCCAGGCGCCGTCCGCGTGGCACCGAGCGACAGGACGATTGCCCGTCTCGACAATCTGCCCGCGACCAAGCCGAAAGCCCGGTTTTCGCTCGCCGGCGTCCAGATGAAGCTATCCGTCATCAAGAACACGGGCAAGGGCGGTGGACTGACGTTGCCAATCGGCGACGAGCAGGGGGCCTATATCGCCAAGTTTCCATCGACCTCGTTTCCAGGCGTGTCGGAAAATGAATATGCCAATCTTGCATTGGCTGAAGCGATCGGCATGGAGGTTCCAGAGCGTGAACTCGTCGAGCAATCCGAGTTCGAAGGTATCCCGAAGGAGTTCGAGACGCTGTCGGACGGCAGAGTCCTGCTCGTCAAACGTTTCGATCGTGGCGCAAACGGCGAGCGGATCCATATCGAGGATTTCGCACAGGTATTCGGCGTCTATCCTTCGCGGAAATATGTAGGAGCTGCATATCATGATATCGCCGCAGCCTTGAACGTTGCCGTTTCGCCCGACGCTGCGCTCGAGTTCGTCCGCCGACTCGCTCTGGCTGCCATAACCGGCAATGGAGACATGCACCTGAAAAACTGGTCGCTGATCTATCGCGGCGCGGGCGACAAACCGGAGTTTGCGCCTGTCTATGACGTGCTCTCGACGATCCCTTACATCCCGGCAGACGCAATGGCGCTGTCGCTTGCCGGCGAGCGGTCCTTCAAGGCGTTGAATGCGCAAAGATGGAAAGCCTTCGCCAATCGCGCGCGCTTGCCGGAAGCGGCCGTGCTTAAAGCGGTGGTCGATACGGTCGAGCGCGTCAACGACGTTTGGTGGTCGCTGCCGGAACGGAGTGTCGTTCCGGCGAAGGTGCTCGAGCGTATCGATACACATGTAAGTCTGATGACGCCGATCCTTGGCGCGCGCGCGGAGTGAAGCCGTCCGGCCAAACGGTACCGAGCCTTGTGCTGGCCCGCGCGGACTCCGCGAGCCAAACCGATTTCCTATCCGCCCAGATCACGACCGTCTAGCTCGACATGAAGCGATTCCGGCCGCTTTCATCGAGAAGAAATCGAGTGATCCCCCCAAACACCCATTCCCTCAGGCGACTATGCCCATATGCGCCCGACACGATGAGATCTGCCCCACTCTGGTCGAGATATTGCAGCAGGCCGATCGTCTCATCTGCACTTTTGGAAATATGGGATCTGGCTCTCACGTTATGGCGGGCAAGGTACGAAACAACGTCCGCGTTGCTCTGTCGCAGCGAAGCGTCGGGTTCGGCGCTGACCGAGATGACAGTCACGTCCGTCGCCAGCGACAGCAAAGGAATGGCATCGGCCACGGCGCGGCGCGCCTCGCGCGTGTCCTTCCAGCAGACCACGACCTTGTTTGCCGGTATGGCATTTGCCGCGCTTCCCACGACGACCGCAGGACGGCCAGCGCGCAATGCAACGCTGGCCGGGTCGACGGTTCTATGGGAATCCCCGGAATGCGCACCGTCCGCCGCTGCCATGACTATCAAATCAGCGGCGCGGGCAAATTCAACGATCGCCTCGGTGGGCGCCTTCATCTCCTCACGCCATTCGAGTTCGACCCTACCGGCCGCGACGGTACGAAACTCGTGGTGGACCTCCTTCATACGGTCTTCGAGGTCCTTGTACATCTGCTGTGCCGTGCTGGTTGCCGCATAGCTGGACGCTTGCATGGCAAGGGGGGAAACAAGCGGCTGGGCAGCACACAGACCAATCAGCCGTGCACCCACCTGCGATGCCAGGTCGACCGCAGCATTGGTGATCGGCTTGACTGGCCGATCGATGTCCAGGTTCACGAGAATGGTACGATAGTTCACGGCTCTCGCCTCCGCCGAAAGTTGGAATATCACGAGACTAGCGCTAAGCGCGCCCCGCGCGTTGACCCCGGTCAAGCGAGGTCGGCTCGGAATTGTCTTTTGACGTAGATCATCGCGGCACGCACGCGCCGGGAGCAATCTCTCCTTCATCGCAAGACCATCAGGGGAAGGAGCTCAGAAATGTCGTTCAGGACCATACTTTCGCTCATCGGCACGACAAACGCCGAGGGGGATACTGACAAGGCCGTAGCGCTGGCAGAAGAATGCGACGCGCACCTTTCCGTCTTGGCGCTGAGAACGGCGATAACGCCGTTCGGGGCCGACTATCCGGCCGCGGCCGCCTGGCTGAACGAGCGTCAAAGGGAAATCGACGAGGTCGTCGATGCTCGACGCATTGCTGATGAGTGCTGCAGGAAAGCTGGCGTATCCTTCGATGTCGACCATATCTACGACGATCGCTTCATTATCGAGAGCAACATCGGCACGCGGGCCATGTACGCAGACGTGGTCGTCGCCGGTGAAGGTGTCCGCTCAGACACCCAGCTTCGCAACGCTGCAATCGCGGCGACGGCGTTCAATGCCGGTACGCCTCTGCTCTTAACGCCTAAAGCAGGGTCTGCGACCTTGAAGCCGAAGAACGTTCTTCTGGCCTGGAATTCGCGTCCGCAGGCGGCCAGCGCCGCAAAAGCCGCTATCGAGATGCTGGAAGGTGCCGATACGGTCCGTCTCGTCGTCGTCGATCCGGATTCGTCGTACTTCGAGAATGGTGGAGAGCCGGGCGCCGACATGGCGGCCTTCCTGTCGCGTCATGGCGCAAAGGTCGTGATCGAGCAGATCGCGAGCGGCCAGAGGCCCACGGAAGACGTCATCCGCCAACATGCGCTCGAACTCGGCTGTGACATGATCGTGATGGGAGCCTATGGCCATTCGCGGCTGCGCGAGCGCGTTTTCGGGGGCGTCACCGCTTCGCTGCTCGATAAGTGCGACGTGCCGGTCTTCATGGTGCGGTAGAAGCCGGAGCGTCCCAACGCTCATATCGCAACGGGACGCTCATCCTGATTGCCCTCGCGTTTCTCGTTATCGTTCAGGCATCTGTCAGCATGACAACCTATTCCCGATGGAGTTCCACCCAAAAGGACGCTGACATGAACATCCGTCGCACTATCCTCACCGCGCTCGCCGTCGTCGCAATCACCTCGCCTGCATGGGCCGCGAACACCGTCAAGGTCATAGAAGGTGGCGAAGGCGGCGGTCCGATGACGCTCACACTCGACCACTCCACGATAAGGGCTGGAGAAACGACGTTCGTGGTGCACAACGACGCGGTAACCGAGGAGCACGAAATGGTCTTGGTCAAGCTGAAGTCGGCCGATCAGAAGATCGATGTGATTGCCTCCAGACACCGGGTGGACGAGAAGCAGTTGAAAAGTCTCGGCGAAGTGGCGGATCTCAAGCCCGGTACGGGCGGGGAGCTGAAGGCGAAACTTGCCCCTGGTTCCTATCTCCTTCTCTGCAACATCAAGGGGCACTACGAGGCGGGAATGCACGCCCTGCTGACAGTGACGAACTAACCCTCTCCTCCTGATGCTATCACACGAAACAAGGCGAACCACGCCCATGGCTACGACCGCATCGCTCTCCTTTTCCCTGCCGCAGCGCGTCTTGCACTGGCTCACAGCGGGGTTCGTCTTCTTCAACCTGCTCTTTCCGGACGGCATGAATGCGTGGAACCGGAGCATCAAACAAACCGGTGCGGCGAGCGCCGACCAGGTGGCAAGCGCCAACATCCATGCCTATGCCGGCATTGCGATTCTCGTTCTTGTCGCAGCGCGCCTTTTGCTCAGACGTATCCAGGGCGTGCCGGATGCGCCAACTCAGGAGCCACCGATGTTCAGGTTGGTTGCTAAGGCCTCCGAATGGATTCTTTACATCCTTCTTATTGCCATGCCGGTTACCGGCGCCGCGGCGTACTATTTCGGGTACGAGGACGCGGGCGACCTTCATGCCGACATCCTCAAGGCCGTCCTGTGGGCTGCTGTCGGCCTTCATGTTCTCGGCGCGCTGGCGCACCAGTTCTACTGGAAGACCAATGTGCTTCGGCGGATGACGATCGGCTGATCGTCCTTTCCTGTGCTTGGCGGCTACGCCGCTGAGCACGACGGCTACGTGCCGGCCATGATGGTGTGAGCTGCAAACGCTGCCGCGCCGGCAACGAGTGTGAGGCCGGCAATGGGCCTGCTGAAGGTCCATGGTCCGAGGACGGCTGCGATGCCGGCACTGCATAGGGCATTCGTCGCCATGGCGATAAGGATTGCCTCTCCAATCACGTGGATCGGTATGGAGCCCCGGCCCACTTGCAACGCGGCCAGCACGGCGACATCGACATCGACCGTGCCTGTCAATGCGCTCGTGGCCAGAAGTCCGGAGCTCCCGAAGCGCGAGACCAGAGCAGCGCTTGCGATCGCAGCTGCCGCAAAAATCGTCGCGAAGATCAGCAGCGGACCGATCTCGAAGGGATTGCTGGCCGGAACGTCCGCGAGCGGCTTGTCCTGCCCCCAGTAGAAAATAGCGAGCCCAGATCCAACGAAGACGATTGCGGCCGTGGCTGCGGCCGGGCCGATGGCAATGATCGCTGCCGGTTCGATAAGCAAAATGAGACTCATCACACGCAGGATTGAAACCGCTGCGCCGAGCGCGGCGGCACCTGCAAGCAGAAGCGGATCGGTAGAGGGTTTTGCGGTGCGCGCCAGAACCATAGTGACGGCGGTGGACGAGACGAGGGAGCCGGCAAGCGCACTCAACACGAAGCCCTTGCTCGCTCCGAACATCCTGACGGCAATGTAGCCGAGGAACGAGAGGCTCGCGGTCAGAACGGTGAAGAACCAAATCTTCCAGGGATTTAGCCCTCCCCATGGGTCGATGGTCTCATTCGGCAGGATCGGCAGGACCACCGCCGTCATGACGGCAAGCATCAATGCAGAGCGCAGTTCCATCCAGGTGAGGCGCTTCAGGAATGCATGCAGGACGTTCCGACTTGCAAGCGTGGCCGCAAGGGCCGCGCCTCCGGCCGCCGCAGCCTGGGCATCGCTGGCAATCACCAGACCGCCGAGTGCCAAAACGCCAAGCCCCGCCATGACGGTTGTGACACTATAATCGGAATCCGAGCGCGCCTCGCGCAGCTTGAACACGCCCAGCGTCACGGCGTACCCCACGAAGCCGACCGCAAAGAGCATCGGAGAGTTGAGGGTCATAGCGAGGGCCGCCAGCACGCCGCCAAGAAGTCCCGATACCCGAACGTGCGCATGCCGGCGGTTCTGCTGGCCTCGGGAGCTTCCCGCTCCTGTCAGCCACGCTCGAGTCCGACTAGAAGACCGATCGATGGCGCGAGACCCAGTCGGGCTATGAGCATATCCATTTCGAGAACCATCAGGAATGGAACCAGCCGGCCAAGTCGCGGTGGTCGCTTATTTTACTGTAGAGGAATTGCCGCTCCCGGAATTGATCTTGCGCAAGGCGAGTGCGCCGGTCTTTGGGCTTACTGTCTTCGCATTCGGCCGATAGGAGCAGGGAACGTGCCACAAGCGGACAAAGGTCTCTGGCAACGACATTCGAGCGTGATCCTGGTCGCAATCGCCGCTGGTGGGTTGGTGATCGGCTTGGCCTTGTCATGGCAGGCAGCCCGCTACGCCCCTCTTGTCTGGAGCGCAGCGACACTCGTCATCCTTGCCAGTCTGCTTCGGCAGGTTTTCAGAGCGTTGCGCCGCGGCGATGTTGGCCTCGATATCGTTGCGGCGCTTTCGATGTCGGCTGCGATTGTGTTCGGCGAGCCGCTTGCCGGAAACGTCGTTGGCTTGATGTATGCGAGCGGCCAGCTCCTGGAATCGTTCGCCGAAGGGCGCGCGCGCCGCGAGATGACGGCGCTGATGGGGCGCATTGCGCATTTTGCAATGCGCCACGGCCCGTCCGGGCTCGAGGAGGTCGCCATCTCCGAGATACGGCTGGGAGACCGGCTGCTGATCCGGCATGGCGAAGTGTTGCCGGTGGACGGGATCATTGCCAGCGATGGCGCAACACTGGACATGGCCGCCTTGACGGGAGAGCCTTTACCGCACTCCGCTCCACCTGGAGCCGAAGCACTCAGCGGCTCGACCTGCGTGGGCGCGGCGTTCGATCTGGTCGCCAACCGGACGGCGGCCGAAAGCACTTATGCCGGGATCGTCCGGCTTGTCGAGGCCGCACAGGCGAGCAAGGCGCCCATGGTGCGCCTGGCCGACCGTTTCGCGATGGGCTTCCTGGTCCTGACCCTCATCATTGCGGGCGCCGCCTGGGCCTTTTCGCAGGATCCGATCCGTGCACTTGCCGTCCTTGTCGTTGCGACGCCCTGTCCGCTTATCCTTGCGGTCCCGGTCGCCATCATTTCCGGCATGTCGAAGGCGGCGCGCATCGGCGTTCTCGTGAAGAACGGCGGCATGCTCGAAATGCTGGCGCGGGTGCAGACGGCGGTTCTCGACAAAACCGGCACGCTCACCCATGGCCAGGCAGCGGTGGTCGAGATCAGGACGATGGCGCCCTTTACGGCGGAAGCGGTGCTGAAGGCGGCCGCAAGCCTCGATCAGGCGTCCGGTCATGTCGTTGCCGCTGCGCTGGTCCGCGCGGCAAGCGAACGGAGCCTTCGTCTCTCGAAGCCAGAGGCTGTGCGGGAAGTGCCCGGCACGGGTATCGAGGGCTATGTCGACGGAACGCGAATTGTCGTCGGCGGCAGCGGTTTCGTGCAACGCACGTCCGGCTGCGACGATCCGCATCAATTGATCGCGCCCGAAATGCGCGCGGCAATGACGGTGGCCGTCGCCATCGATGGCGCGCTCGCGGGCATGATCGTGCTGAAGGACCAGGTCCGCAGGGACGCGCTGCAGGTTCTCGGTGACCTGCGCGCCGCTGGCATCCGAAAGCTCGTGCTGGCGTCCGGCGACCGCACGGAGATTGCTGAAGCGGTGGGCAAGGCACTTGGCATGGATAGCGTGCTCGGCGATCTGACGCCGGAAGCCAAGGTGGACGCCGTCAGGAAGGAGACCGGCAGCGGCCCGGTGATGATGGTCGGCGATGGCGTTAACGATGCGCCTGCGCTCGCTGCGGCCGATATCGGTGTCGCCATGGGCGCCCGCGGCACGGCCTCGTCGTCGGAGGCCGCCGGTGTCGTGCTCCTTGTCGACGAGCTTGCGCCGCTCGCCAAGGCGATCGCCATTGCGCGTCGAAGCCGCCGGATCGCGTTGCAGAGCGTCTCGGTGGGACTGACGCTGTCGGTCGGAGCGATGGTTGCGGCGGCCTGCGGTTATCTTCAGCCCGTCGAAGGTGCGATCCTCCAGGAGGCGATCGACGTGGCCGTGATTCTCAATGCACTGAGGGCCCTTCGATGATGTGCGGCTGAAATCCCCGCCGGTATCCTCAGTGTGACATTTCGCTTGTTTCGCTCATGGCTTCGCGCCCGTTCATTGCGAGGATCTCAAGTTCAAAGAAAACGTGGGGCGAGGTGGCCACGATCGGTTGCGGCTGAGGCTTGAGGCCGCCTGGTTCCCACCAATCGACGTCTCTTGCAAGGAACGCCCAAGCCTTCACACGCTCGTCGTGCAGTTCGTCTGTATCGGGAAGGTCATCAAACAGCGTGTCCACGATGACGCTTTCCATCGATGTCTCGATTCCAGTGCGTCGATGAGCAGGCATGCTTTGGGATTGGTGCGTAGGATGTTGAGCTTCTTACCCGGCATCGAGAATGCAAGGAACCGATTCGCCGAATAGGCGTAGCAGATCCGGACGACATAGGCACTGTTGTTTTCGGCGCAAGCCAATCGCGCCAGGCGTTGGCAGGCAATCGTCGCCACGCATTCGTTGTGTGTCATTTCGCGGATCATCATCGAGAAATCCTCCTTCGATCCGTGGGCGAACAAGTGTCATTTCCTTCCTCTTCGGCTTCCGACACATTGACGCAAGGCAAATGAACGGAAGGCCTTGCCTTTCCGCGGGATCGACAGGGCACTACGACGGCGACGGTCATTTCCCTGCGTTCCCCAACAGCCAGACGGTTTCCTCGGCGATCACCTGTTCCTCGTCGGTGGGGATGACGAAGGCGGACATGCGGCTTTCCGATGTGCTGATGAGCGGCGCGTCCGCAGCATTGGCAACGGGGTCTAGGTCGAGGCCGAGCCAGCCCAGCCGGTCGCAGATGCCGGCCCGCACCGCCGGCTGGTTCTCGCCGACGCCGGCCGTGAAGATGACGGCGTCGAGACCGCCGAGCGTGGCGGCCAGCCGGGCGATCTCGCCGGCGATCCGTAGAGCGAAGAGGTCGATCGCCTCCTTTGCTTCGGGCGCATCGCTGTCCAGAAGGTAGCGGCTGTCGGCGCTGATGCCGGAAACCCCGAGGAGCCCGGATTTGTGGTAAAGGAGGTCCTCCACCTCGTGCAGCGCCAGCCGCTCCTGCCCGAGGAGATGCAGCAGCACGCCCGGATCGAGCGCGCCGCAGCGCGTCGCCATCGGAATGCCGTCGAGAGTCGAAAAGCCCATGCTGGTGTCGCGGCTGATCCCCTTTTCGAGGCCGCACAGGCTCGCGCCGCTGCCGAGATGGGCGATCACCACCTTGCCGCCGGCCTTTTCCGGCGCAAGGCGAGTGAGTTCGGTGGCGATATATTTGTAGGAGAGGCCGTGGAAGCCGTACCGCTTGATGCCCCGGTCATGGAGCGCGCGCGGGAGGGCGAAGCGGCGCACCAGCGCGTCGTTCGTGCGGTGGAAAGCGGTGTCGAAGGAGGCGACCTGCGGCAGGTCCGGCAACACGTTTCCGATTGCGCGGATGAGGCGCAGGCTCTGCGGTTGGTGGAGCGGGGCGAGCACCGTCAGCGCCTCGATGGCTGCGATGCTTTCAACGTCGAGGCGAACAGGCCCGGCGAAATGGTCGCCGCCATGCACGACGCGATGCCCGACGGCCGCGACCTCGCCAAGATCGAAATGGCGGCCGAGGACGGAGACGGTTTCCGACAGGATGCCGCTCAGGTCTGCGTCCTGCGGGGTTTCCAGCGCGACCTCGATCCGTTGCTCCCCCTCGTTCATCAGCAAGGTCAGCGGGTCGTGGTGGAAATCGATCACGCCCCGGGCGATCCGGACGGGCGCGCCCGAGCGAAGTGCAAACAGGCCGATCTTTACGGTGGAGGAGCCGGCATTAAAGGTCAGCAGGGTCTTCATGCCGGCAATCCCTCCACCGGATGGGGCGCCGCGACCATCTTGGCGAGCGCCGCCGAGGCGATGCGGGCCGAGAGCGGATCGGCACGGCTTGTCAGCACGATGGGCACTCGCGCACCGAGCACGAGGCCGGCCGCCGTCGCGCCGGCGAAGTAGATGAGCTGCTTGGCCAGCATGTTGCCGGCTTCGAGATCCGGCACGAGCAGGATGTCGGCCTCGCCCGCGACGGGGGAGACGATGCCCTTGGTGCGGGCGGCGTCCACGCTGATGGCATTGTCGAAGGCGAGGGGGCCGTCGACGCTCGCGCCGGTGATCTGCCCGCGCGCGGCCATTACGGTCAGCGCCGCGGCGTCGAGTGTCGCCGGCATCTTGGGGTTCACGGTCTCCACGGCAGCGAGCACCGCGACCTTCGGCTTCTCCATGCCGAGCCGGTTGAGGAGATCGACCGCGTTCTGGCAGATGTCGCGCTTGTGCTCCAGCGTCGGCTGGATGTTGATCGCCGCATCGGTGACGATGAGCGGCTTGTCGTAGGCCGGGATGTCCATGGCATAGACATGGCTGATGCGCCGCTCGGTGCGAAGGCCGGAGCCGGGCGCGACGACGGCGCCGAGAAGCTCGTCCGTATGAAGGCTGCCCTTGACCAGCACCGAAACGCTGCCGGAGACGGCAAGCTCGACGGCACGGTCCGCCGCGGCGTGGCTGTGCGCGACGGGAACGATCTCGATACCGTCGAGCGAGACCTGCGCGGCCTCGGCGGCGGCGCGGATCTTGGCCTCAGGCCCCACGAGGATCGGTTCCAGCAGGCCGGCCTCGCGCGCTTCCAGCGCGCCGGTGATGGCGGCGGCTGAACAGGGATGCACGACGGCGGCGCGGATTGCCGGAAGGTCGCGCGCCCGCTTCACGAGGGCCTCGTATCGGTCGTGCCGTCTGAGTGAAATGTCGGGGAGTCGCGTGCGGGGCCATTCGATAGGCGTGTCCGGCGCGATCACCGTTGCCATTCCCTTCAACACCACGTCGCCCGCTCTGTTGGTGCAGACGGTGTCGAGCAGGACGATGCGCTTTTGCGACTGCTTCTCCTTCACCGTGACGGTGGCGGTGATCGTGTCGCCGGGGGCGACGGGCTTGAGGAAATGGAGTTCCTGGCCGAGATAGATCGTACCCGGCCCCGGCAGCCGCGTGCCGAGCACGGCGGAAACCAGGGCGGCCGTCCACATGCCATGGGCCACGACATGGCCGAAGAGGCCGGTCTTCGCGAAGGCGGCGTCGAGATGAGCCGGGTTCTCGTCGCCGGAGACGGCGGCGAACAGGTCTATGTCGTCGTGGCCGACGAGCCGGACGATCGAGGCGGTATCGCCGGTCTGAATCTCGTCAAAGGTCCTGTTTCGGAGAAAGTCATCCATCGGTCCGTCACCTTTGCCTCACCCTATACAGCGCAGTCTCACCCTCCGTTGACGCAGATCAAGTTTCATTGCGAGGAGCCGTCTAGAATGAGGCCATGTTGCAACGGGAGACTGGAGTTCGTTATGTCTGCGGGCAATGTGATGAATGCAGAGCGGATCGCGGCGGCCTTCCTCACAAGCATCGCCGATCCGCTTCCTTTGACACACTTCGAAATCGGAATGGCGATGTACAGGCATTGGCTGGGGGCGACGTTGCGTCTGTTTGAGGATCAATGTGCTCACTTCCAGAACCTCGCCGAGTGCGACGATCCGTTGAACATGCTGGTCTGCCAGATCGAGTTCGCCGAGAAATCCTTCGCGGCGATTGTTGAGGAATTACGCCGGGGTGTCGACATCGACCTGACCGATCTACCTGTGCGCAACCGAGCCGAAAGCTATGTCTTTGGCTCGCGCATACAGGCAGGCTCTGAGAAAAACAGCACGACGACCGGAAACACGCATTGCACGCCGCGAGGAAAGGCGTTCAACCCTTGATCACGCTCATCATTCGATTGGCGATGGCGAGGCGGTCGGCGAGGGCACGCGCGAAGAGGCGGTGCGCGAGGACGGCAAGTTCGGGATCGGCGGTTTCTAGGCTTTGCAGGGTAGTGCGCGTCAGCTTGAAGAGCGTTGCATCTCTCTCAACGATCACGTCGGCTGTCCGCGGGATACTGAGATAGTAGGCGACCTCGCCGAGCACGGCGCCTGCGGTCATGCTGCGCAGGCGGAGGATGCGCCCGGTCGAAAGACGGACTTGGACTTTGACGGACCCTGCGCCGATGACGAAGATATCGTCCGCTTCCTCGCCGGCGCGAATGAGAACCTCTCCAGCAACATGGTCGGTGCGTTGCATGACGGAAATCAGGTCCGCCAGCCGCGCATGCGCGCCGAGCGCGCGAACCAGTTGCACCGCTATATCTTCTGCTTCATGCACGGTCC
This sequence comes from Shinella sp. G-2, assembly GCF_050172695.1. Lineage (NCBI taxonomy): Bacteria > Pseudomonadati > Pseudomonadota > Alphaproteobacteria > Hyphomicrobiales > Rhizobiaceae > Shinella > Shinella sp. G-2. The sequence continues at coordinate 40,091 of NZ_JBBEYH010000007.1, forward strand.
CGGTCGCGGCAATCAGATGTTCCTCGCAGATCTCTAACGCATGGTCGAGATCGGCCGCGATCGACACGGAGCCCTTGGCCAACGCGTCCTCCATCGCCGGCGCCAGAAGGCGCGCCACCGCAGCCGGAAGAGCGGATAGAATGACGTCGACACCCTCGGCCGCGGCCGTGTTGAAGATTTTGGCGAAGCCCGCGACGGCCGCGGAATCGGCGCCGCCGACATTGTGAAAATCGAGGATCAGAAACCGTGGGTGACCGTGTTGGGCAAAGCGGCGGCGCACCGTAGCGACCACCTGCTCCATGGTGCCGAAAAAGAGATAATTCTGCAGTTCCAGGATGTGGATGCTCCCGCCATTGTCGTCGAGCACCTGGAGGGCGGCGGGCGAGCGGTCGGTGCTGCTGCGCCGGTCGCGGCCGCTCGCCGCAAGGCGGATGACGGGCAAGCGCGCATAGCTGAAGACGAAGGTGATGACGGAAGCGGCAAGGCCGACGGCCATGCCCGTCATGAAGCCGAACGCCATCATCGCCAACACGATGGCGAGCACCACGGCCCATTCGAGGCGGGGCAGGGTCTTGCGGGTCGCAAGCGCCCAGTCCCGCAGCAGTTCTCCTCCCAGCATCATCATCAGCCCGGCCGCGAGGAAGAGGGGGACGCTGGCTGCAAGCTGCGTGGCGAAGGGCAGGGCGAGCGCCATCGCGGCAGCATTTGCAAGGCCGGCCGACCGACCACTGACACCAAGCCGGCGGGCCAGCAGTGTCATGCCGAGGCCGGTGAATCCGGAGGCGCCGCCGAGAAGTCCAACCGCGATGTTCGCCTGCCCCGTCGTTTTCAGTTCCGCATTGGCGTCTATCTCCCTCCCGGCCGCCAGCTCCAGTCCGCTGACGTTGAGCAAAAGACCGGCCATGGCGATGAAGGGCACGGACACCAACATGGGCAGCACGGAGAGCACCGCGCTCCAGTCAGCGTCGCGGACGATCGTAACCGGAGACGGCAATTGCAATCCGCCGGAGCCGGAAAAGCTCGGCAGCCAGCCCCATCCGCGCGCCGTTTCCACCGGAACACCCGCCACCCAGAGCCATAGATGGAAGATGGCGATGGCCGAAAGCATGATCGCGGGCGCCGCGAGCGGACTTGGCGTGAGGCGCAGGCCTGAGGCCATCGCCAGCGCGAAGGCGAGGGACGGCAGCAGCAGGCCTATAACGGCGGGATACTCAAGGGATCGCAGCATGCCGATGATCGTGTCCGCATCGCCGATCATCATCAGCGAACCCTCGATGAGGAGCCAGCCGGAACCCGCAAGGAACCCCGCAACGACGGGGTAAGGCAGGAAGCGGACAAGCGCGCCGAAACGGAACTGGCCTGAAAGATAGAAGAAGACCCCTGTTGCCATCGTGCTCGCGGCGAGAATGGCGAAGGCCGTGGCAATCTTTTCCTCGCCGCCCGCCGCGCCCATAGTGGCGGCGGCGACGGCGGAGGCGAGGATCGCGATGGTCGTCTCTTGGACCTGGGCGACGCTTGCTGCATAACGGCTGCGCAGTGACACATAGGCTGCAAAAACCACGGAACTGAGCAGCATGACGCTGACGCCTGTCGCAAAACCTTGCGCAAGAGCGCCGGAAAAAATCAGGGCGGCAAAAGCAACGCTGGTGCCGAGGCCGTCTATTCCGGCGATCAGCCCGAACATGGCGGCGGGGAGAATGGGACGGGTCAACGGGCGAACTCGGCTTGCTGTGTGTCCGGGAGGCTGGCGCGGCGGCAGTGCGCCTCGATGGGTATTGCGCGATCAGCAAGGGCGACGAGATCGGCCCGGTGCGTGGCGAAGACGAGCGCGACACCGCGCCGGCGAACAGCGGCGATGATGGTTTCGACGATGTGCGGGTCGAGGCTCGAAAAGGTCTCGTCCAGGATGAGCAGGTCAGGCCGCTGCGCCAGCGCGCGGGCGACCAGAAGCTGCTGGCAGAGGCCTTTGGGAAAGCCGCCTTCGACGACCAGCGACTGCATGCCCATCGGTAGAGCGGCAACAGCCCTGGCGAGCCCTGCGTCGGTTGCAGCTTGCAGAATGTCGGTCTCCCGCGCCGTCGGCGCGTTCTGACCGATGAAGCCGCGAATGGTGGCAAGGCCGATCGCGCTATCCTGGAAAATGCCGGCAATGTGGGCGCGATAGCCGCAAAGCGAATGCCAGGCGTGCTCAGTCCCGTTGATGACAATCCGCCCCCTGTGCGGTGCTTTCAGCCCCATGAGGATGTCAAGCGCGGTGGACTTTCCGCTGCCCGACGGGCCGGTGAGCGCGAGGATCTCACCGCGGGATATCGCCAGCGAGAACTCTGTGAGGACATCGGGCATTGCCGGGTCGTGGCGGTAGTGTACGCCTTCCAGCCGGACAGTTTCGATCCTGTCGATGGAAGGGTTCAGCGATGGCGGTGAAGGCTCGGCCAATCCGAGGGACGCGAGCGCTTCGATCCGCTGTTGCGCGTTTCGAATCGCGGCGAGATGGCCGCCGGACACGGCCGCGCACCAAATGGCCGGCGCGAGAAGGAGAAGCCCGCAAAGGACATTCTCGTTCAAGGCAGATTCCATAGCCAGTGCTAACGCTAGGCCGATGGCGGTCAGCCAGAGGGGAGATGTGCCGGCCGTGGCGCGTAACAAGCCAGCAGCATGCCTTGCCCTGGCTGCTTCCCCAAGCAGCATCGCCAATGCGCGCTGCTTGCGCAGGCTTGCCCCGAACTGCCGCAGGCTCGGCGTGCAAAGGGCCACGTGTCTTTCAAGGCGGGCAGCCTCGTGCCGTGCGTAGGCAAGGCGATCGTCCAGGACATGCCTGCCGCATTCCAGGAGAAAGGCCACGCCGAGGCTTAAGGGGACATGAATTTTGAACAGCAACCACAGCGTGATGTCGTGTCGGATCAGGGCTGCTGAGGTTGCGACGATCGTCATAGGCGCGATCAGACTCCCCCTGCAGGTGGCGAGCGTAAGTGCGCCTTCCAACCCGCGCTCGAGCAGCAGCGCCCGATGCATGGCGTTGTCGGTCCCATCGTCCGGATCGGCCGGGGGGAGAGGCGTTTGGATGATCCGGTCCCAGAGACGGGCATGGATGCGGATGGAGGCGTCCCGCTCCAGGCGCTGGCGGGCGAAGCAGGATGCGAAGAAAAGGCAAGTTGCGCCGACAATAAGCCCGACGCGAATGAGATCGTCCGGCGCCGCCAGCAGCACGTAGGGCAGGAGGAGCGCCAGGGTCGGAAACGCCGCCAGCGTCCGATCCGCCATGGCGGCGAAGCCGGGGCGGGCAAGCGGCCAGGGTGCAGTCCAATGCTGCGCCGTCAATCCGCCCGGAGGCGCGGCGGGGTAGAGCATGTCGATATGAGCGGTATCGCCCGATGCGAGGTCAGTGCCGCGCCGTGCAAGTCGCGTCGCGCCGTTCCTGTCGCGCAGAAGCAGCGGGCCGGTGTCGTCGGACGGCTTGGGGGCGGCTGCAAAGCGTATGCGCCGCCGCTTCAGGGCACGGTCATGCTGCATCGCGCGCCTCAAGGATCACAAGTTTATCCGCGCGACTGACCAGTTCGGCATTCTTCGTAGCGACGATGAGGATGAGGCCCTTGGCGCGCAGCCGTTCAAGGACGGTCCTTGCAAGCACCGTTTCGACATTGTCCAGCGCCTCGTCAAGCACCAGCACCTGAGGCGCCCGACAGAGCGCACGGGCAAGAGCGATGCGCCGCAACTGGCCACCGCTGAAGCGCGGCTGGTCCGGCTTGAGCACGATCGAAAGTCCGCCGCGTCGGGCGATGGTCTGGTCCAGACCGACAAGAGTAAGTGCCGCCCACATGGCGCTTTCACTGATGCCGGGTGTCCCAAAGCTCAAATTGTCCCGCACGGTTCCCGGTGTGATGACGTTGGAATGGTCGACCAGGATCGCCGTGCCGGGCGGGTGGGTGGAGAGCGGCAGGCCGCCGAGGCTTACGATGCCCGTCGTCGGCTCCAGCATCCCGCAAGCGAGCCGCGCGAGCGTTGTGGCGCCGCTACCGGATGGCCCGTGAACGACCAGGACATGGCCCGGCGACACCGTGCAGGAAAGGTTGTCGATGATAGGAAAACGGCCCGCCGCGTTCCAGCCGACATTTTCCAGGTTGAGCACGCCGTCGCCGGATGGCTTGAGGCGCGGCCATTTACCCTGTGCGGACAGTGGCGGCAGGTCGTCGAGCCTGTGCAATGCGTCTTTGAGCGGCTGGAAGGGTAGACGTGCGCCGATATACCGGATCACGGCGCTGCTGCCCGCGGCAAGGCTGATCGTCAGGAGCAAGCCCGCACCGGCCGGAAAACGAAGAACGAGGGCGACCTTCAGCAAGTCCAGCGCGAAGAGCGTCGTCCGTAAGGTTCGTTGCGCGATTTCAGTTCTGAAGTAGTCGCGAGCCGCGCGCGCGTGCATGCCTGCAAGATGCGAGAAAAGACCGTCGCGCGCACCGCCCAGCCTGTACCAGTCGGAATCGGCCAGATGCTCCGCTGCTATCCCTGACGCCGCCAGGCCCGCATGGCCATGCCGTGCGATATCGCCGCCCCGCGCAATCGAGGCACGGACGACGAGACCCATCTGAACGATCACAAGAAGCGCGACGGGGAAAACGGTGGCGGGGGCAACGAGACACCCGGCGCCGAGCGCTGCCGACAGCCAGAGCCCCATGAGCATGGCGTGAGCCAGTCCCGTTTTCTGAAGGTCGTCGAGTGCGGAAAACTGCGCCAGCGTCTGCTCGGGCCGGGTGAACAGGTAATGCTCGGTGCTTGCCCTATCCAGCCTCTCGAAAACGGTGTCGGTCCACCGTTGCCGCGCGCTCAAGCCTGCCCGTTCTGCAAGGAGCACTGCAAGCCCTGTCATGCCCAGGGCCACAGCAAGGATCATGAGGCCCGCCGGGGCCTCGGTGGTGTTAGACGCAAGGCACCAGATCCCGGCAGCGGCGAATGTGCCCCCGACCACAGATGCCGTCGCGGCAAGAGCAAAGTGTGCCCATTCACCTTTCCATGTGCGCAGGACAGCGCGGCTCACGGAAGAGGCCCTGCCGCATCTCACGACCGCTTTCGGCGCTATCGTCAGGACGATACCGGTAAAATCGCGATCGAACTCGGCCCGCGCGACGATAACCGGGCCGCAAGCCGGGTCATTCAGGTGCACGACAGTCTCGCCGACATGCTCGACCACCACGAAATGGATGAAACGCATATGGGCGATAAGCGGAAAGCCAAGGGCGCGCATCTCTTCAGGCTCACTGCGATGGGCTTTGGCATCGAAGCCGTAGCTGCGCGCAAGGTCGCGCAGTTGTCCCAAGGTGGAGCCGAAAAGGGTGGTGCCAGCCCGTAGGCGCAAGTCCGCCAAGGACATGTGCACGCCGTGATGGCCGAGCAGGATGGCAAGTGCCGCCAGGCCGCATTCGACATGCTCGCCCTGCCGCACGTCGGGTGTCCACGGCCTGTTCTGCCCGCTTGCCGCAAAGCTGCCTTCTCTCGCCAAAAAAACCATGGTCCGCAATTCGTGGAAATGTGCTCTCCGCCATCGGATCGATAGCGGAACGGGACGCGCTACGGAGGGGGAAAAAGCCGCTTGGGACAAAAAGCGACTAGTCTGGGACGGATTGGCACCCATCATAACCCATTGATTTCTCGTCACGTCTTCGCTCGCCGTGTTAATTGGGCGCCACGATGGAATGGGGCTGAGATCAAAACATGTCTGCAGTTGAAGTGCGCTCCGGATTGTGGTCGCTCCGCGTGGCCGCCGCGGCGCGCGAGCTGGCTTGGGCGCTTGCCGCCCTTGCGGTTCTCGCACCGTCCGCACAAGCGGGCTCGCGTGATTTCAACCGCCCGCCCCGTGCAGCGGTAAACGATGTCGAGCGCATAGAGGCGCGTCGGACCGCCCTGTTCCAGACGATGCTGGATGACCCCGGCAATCTGGACGCGGCGTTCGAATATGCGGCGCTCTCCTCGCAGGTCGGCGACCTCGAAGGCGCAATTGCCACGTTGGAGCGCATGCTGATCTTTGCACCCGGTCTTGCGCGGCTGCAGCTGGAACTCGGTGTTCTCTACTTCCGCCTCGGCGCCTATGGTACGGCGGCCACGTATTTCGACGCGGCGGTGTCGGCCGCAAACGTTCCCGAGGAAGTGCGCAAGAAGGTCGCCCAATATCAGGTGGCGATTGCCAGCCGAAGCGAGACGTCGATGTTTTCCGGCTCGCTCGGCATGGGAGTGCGCTATCAATCCAATGCGAACAGCGGTCCGTCATCGACCATCGTGACCCTCAATGGCCTGGACTTCCTGCTCTCGGACGATGCCCGCAAGTCCGCCGACGGCAACGGGTTCCTGTCCGGGGACGTGTCGGGGCTCTTCGACCTGCCCGCGCAGGGTGTCGCGTTCAAAGTCAGTCTTCGCACCTATGCCGAAGGCTATCTGGAGCATCAGGATCTCAACCTCGTCTATGGAGAGGTGGCTGCCGGGCCTTCCTTCGATCTCAACCGGTTTGGGCTCGACGGCTATGCGCTCGATCTGTACGGCATTGCGGCCGGCGGCATTCTTGCCGGCGATCCGCTCACCTCGAGCCTCGGAGCAGGCGTGTTCATCGGAGGACGCCCGACCAACGACTGGTTCCACGGGTTGCGTGCGGAATACCGCCACGAGCGCTTCTACGATTCCGATGCTCATGCGCGGATGAGCGAAAAGAGCGGAGACCGGCTTCAAGGGCAGTATGTTTCATCCTGGCGCCTCTCCGATCGGTTGACGCTTGATGCGGCAGGCACGATCGACCGCTTCGAGGCGCAATTCGCGCGAAACAGCTATTGGCAGTATGGCGCGCTCGTGGGCCTGACGGTCCAGTATGCCTCTCCGCTCGAGAGCCTGTCGTCGCCATGGAGCATAGCTGTAACCAGCCAGCTTTCCCGCCGCAAACACGATGCGCCCGATCCAATGGTCAGCGCGATCGCGCAGCATACGACGAAATGGACGCTCGCCGTTACCCAGACCATCCCCCTGACGCCCGATTGGGCCGCTCAGTTTCAGGCCGGCTACCAGAAATCCTGGTCGAACTACGACACCAGTGCCTTCGATAATGCCACGTTCGGCATCAGCCTCAGAAAGGTCTTCTGACATGGAACGCTCGAAAAGCGCGCTCATTGCCGCCGCCGGCCTGATGTCCCTCATTGCCGCCGTCGATCCCGCCGCGGCGGCCCGTGTCGGCGTTACCACCGCGGTCAATCCAGACGCCCGGACGCCCGTTGCCGGTAAAGGCATGAAGACCATCGCGCTCGGCGACGAGGTGGTCCGCAATCAGGTGATCAATACAGACGAAAAAGGGCTCGTGCAGATACTGCTCGCCGATGGCACGGCCTTCACGGTCGGGCCAAATTCCAGCCTAACGATTGACAGCTTCGTATACGATCCCGCCGCAGGCACGGCCAAGGTATCGGCGAGCCTCACCAAGGGGTTCATGCGGTTTATTGGTGGGCGGACCTCCAAGACCGCCGGCGGTGCCACCATCCGCACGCCGATCGGCACGGCCGGTATTCGTGGCGCAGTGGTCGATATCGATCTCGGGGCGATCGGCCAGAGGCTTGGAAAGGCGCGCTCGCGCAAGGACAAAAAGACTGGACAGAGCAGCAATCCGCCGCACGTGTCCCTGATATTCGGCAGGGAGGTGACGCTCACGGCGGGCAGCGTCTCGAACCGGCTCTTCAAAGCCGGTTACTCGGTGGTTGTCGACGACGGCCGGCACGCGGTGACGCGAACCCCGCCCGCCTTCCTCTCTGCGATGCAAAGCCGCCTTGCCGGCTCGGACGGAACGCAGGGCGGCGCGCTGCGTCAGCCGGAGGAGCGCGATGTCACACAAAGCGGCATTGCGCAGCACAACTCCGCTTCGCGTCTGCCGACAAACGTTCCGATTCCCGAGCCGCGGCCCGGTGAGACCGCACAGCAGGCGTCCGTCGACGAGGCGCGCGCAACGATCGAACAGGAGGACCTGATCGAGCCCGACGACGGCAACCCGGGTGGCGAGGTCCCTGTTATCCGCACCGCAAAGGTGCGCGTCCTGCTCGCACGCCCAATCGACGAGGATGGCGGAAACGGTATTGTCGGCGGCTCTGCCGAAACCGATATCACTGGAACCCTCACCGGACCCGAAGGCGGGGACGGCACGGTGACGCTCGATGGCGGTGGCAGCCTGTCGCTGCCGGTCTATGCCGACAGCGCTTTCGCGGCGCATGCGGTCTCGGGTCGTACGTTCGGCGACAAGACCTACTCCGGCAAGGCCTATGTCGGCCTCGACGGCTTCCGCGCCTATATGCTGACGGACGGCACGAACCCGCTTTATGCCGTTGCCGGCCGGCCGACGGCCGATTTGCCGGCCGTCTTCTCGATGCCCGGCACCCGTCGCTACTCCCTGACCGCGGATGCAACCAGTCCGCTTTCCACCAGCCTCGGCGGCGTCATCCCCTTCACCTATGCGCCGAACGTTTCAGGTGTCGACCTCTCAGGCGCTGCCTCCAGCGATTTCCTGGTCGCAGGCAAGACAGGAGGGAGCGATCCCGACACGGTGGCAAGAGGCCTGCAGGCATGGATCGTGATCGACGGAACGGGATCGACGCAGAAAAGCGGTTTGGGTTTGATGACCGGCGCCGTTTCCCTGCGTGAGGATGGTGTCTCCTACGGCTTTGAAGGAGAAAGGGGCGGCACGGACAGGTTCGAGCCGTCGACCGGGACGGTGATCGCCCATGAAGGCAAGATTGTCAGCGTCGGCGGCGGGGACGGCGGCTCCTCGATTTTCGGGCCAGACGGTCGGTATATGGTGCTGACGAACGATCCCGACGATTCCGCTTTCCGCGATACGGCCAACTATCCGGGTGAGGGCGAGGGCGCGTTTTCGACCGGTCATGTCGCAAACCTGTTGTCGCGGGACACGAACCTCGCGCGCAGCTATGACGGGCGGACGCTGAATGGCTTTTCGTCTGTCGCTCTGTCCATCAACGGGATGACGACAGCCAGAGCCGGTACGGCTGAGATGGATTTCAATGCCGCCGCCGGGACGTTCAGCGCGATATTCGAGCAGTTCGACAGGTATAGCGGGCCACCGCTTTGGCACGACGAGATCGGCTTCACCGATGGATATGGGGGTGCTGTCTACCTGGACGATGACAATTTTGCGTCCTCAGGGAAAAACAACCGCAGCTATGTCGTGAACTCCAAGGTTGCCCCGGTCAAGATCTTCAACAACGGGACGTCCGCGGACCTGTGCAACTGCTCGTATCTCAGCTGGGGCTGGTGGGGAAGCGCGGACCGCGCCGACAGCTGGGTGCAGTCCGCGCATATGGGCAATTGGGCGGTGGGCGAGGTCACCAAGGATGTTGAAATGCCAGTGGGCGGCACGGCGACCTATGCCGGCAATGCAGTCGGCACTGTGCTGAACAACGGCGACCAGTACATTGCGACCGGCACCGTGAACGCCACGATGGATTTCGGAGCACGGACGGGCAGCGTCTCAATTGCCAACTTCGACAATCACAGCTTCGGCGGCGACGTCAGTTTTGTCGGATCCACCTCCACCTTCAAGGGTGTCAATGGAGCGACGAATATAGACGGCTCCTTCGTCAATGACGGTGCGGACAAGGCGAAGGGCATTATCGGCGCCTTTTCCTCATCCGACGGAGGCTGGTCGGCTTCCGGCATCTTCGGCGCTGGCCGTTAGCGGAGCGGATTGGCATGCGGGCCGGGCGCCGGCGATCGGGACTTGTGACGGTGCTGACAGGCATAGCGGCTCTGCTGCTGTGCCTTGCAACGCTGAGAGCCTATCCCGCGGCCACGGAGTTGCTCACCGAACCCCTGTTCGATGCCTATCAGCGCGCCCAGCCCCGTCAGGCGACAGCGCTTTCACCGGTGGCCGTCGTCGATATCGACGAAGCCTCTATTGCAAAGCTCGGCCAGTGGCCGTGGTCGCGCGATGTCATCGCACGCATGGTGGATCGACTGGCGGCGGCGGGGGTTGCAGCTGTCGGTTTCGACATCGTCTTCTCGGAACCGGACCGCCTGTCGCTCGAACGGGCTACTGAGGAACTCCGCAAACGCGGCGCACGCATCGATCTGCCCGCCGATGCAGCCGCGCTCGACAACGATGCGGCGCTCGCAAGGTCGTTTTCCAGGGTGAATACGGCCGTGGGGCTCGCGCTTACGAATGAGAGTGACAACCCGGCGCCGGAGGGCAAGGCGGGTTTTGCGTTCGGTGGCGGCGATCCACGCGGCTACCTGCCGCAGTTTCGCGGCGCAGTGCGCAATCTGGACACCTTGCATGCGGCGGCCGGCGGGGCCGGCTTCTTCTCGTTCGCAACGAGCCACGATCATGTCATCCGCACAATGCCGCTCGCGGCTGTGACTGGAGGACGCCTTTATCCCGCGCTCGGCATGGAGACGCTGAGACTGGCGCTCGGCGCGCCGGGCTTCGTCATTCGCAGCAACGACGCCAGTGGCGAAGGCGGTGGCGGGCGCTCCGGCATGAGTGGCATGCGGGTGGGCGAACTTACGGTGCCAACCGGGCCGGATGGGCGCATGCGCGTCTACTACTCTGGCCTCGGCACCATGCCTGTCATCGGCGCGGCACGTTTGCTGGAAGACAGAACGGGCGTTTCCGCGCTGGAGGGCCGCATCGTCCTCGTCGGGACGAGCGCTGTCGGGTTGCGCGACATCGTGGCGACGCCCGTTTCGCGCGCCACGCCGGGCGTGAACGTGCACGCGGAGATTATCGACCAGATCGTGGCGGGGGTATTCCTGGAGGAACCCGACTGGGCAGGCGGAGCAATCTTGCTGGCGACGCTCGTGGCCGGCCTCGCGCTTGTCGCGGTCGCGAGCCAGTGTTCGGCCCAAACGAGCGCGCTCGTGCTCGCCGGCCTTGTCGGCCTGTGTCTTACCACCTCATGGTATGCCTTCGCGAAATCGCACATGTTGATCGATCCAGTAGGCGCGATCGTGACCTTGATCGTCGTTTTCCTCGTTCTCACTCCACTTCGGCTTGCGCTGGAGAACCGCGAGAAGCAGTTCGTGAAAAATGCGTTCGGCCGCTATCTCGCGCCAGCGCTGGTGGACCGCCTCGCCAGTGAGCCGGAGGCGCTGGAGCTGGGCGGGGAAACGCGCCACCTCACCGTGCTCTTTTCCGACATCCGCGGCTTCACCGCCCTATCGGAAGGCATGGATCCGCAAACCCTGACCGGCCTTATCAACGACGTGCTGACACCGCTGACCGATGCACTGCTTACCCGGGAAGCGACCATCGACAAGTATATCGGTGATGCCATCATGGCGTTCTGGAACGCGCCGCTGGACATCGAGCGGCACGAGGAAAAGGCCTGCCGGGCAGCGCTGGACATGGCGCGCGCCGTCGAACGCCTGAATGTGGACCGCACCGCGCCGATCCGCGTCGGCATCGGTCTCAACAGCGGAGACGCCTGCGTCGGCAATCTCGGCTCGGCCCAGCGCTTCAGCTATTCCGCGCTCGGCGACAGCGTCAATCTCGCCTCGCGCATCGAAGGCCTGACGAAGCTATACGGGGTTACGATCGCCGTCAGCGAGTCCACGCGGCAGGCGGTACACGCCTTCGCCTTCCTCGAGGCGGATTTCGTGCGGGTCAAGGGCCGGGCGGCGCCCGTCCGGCTTTATGCGCTGCTCGGTGACGAGGCGATGGCGGCAAGCGAGGCGTTCGCGGCACTCGCATCGCGGCACCAGGCGTTTCTCGATCTCTATCGGGCAGGCCATTTCCCGCAGGCGCTCGACGTTCTTTCCACGCTTCGGGTCATGGAAACGGCAGAGCTTACCGGGCTCTACGATCTTTATGCCGAACGGCTCGCCGCCCTGATCGCCGATCCGCCGGATGGCGCGTGGGACGGCGTTTACGTCGCGCGCGAGAAATAGGGGCCATCAATGAGCAACCACAAACCCAGCCTGTACCGCCAAGAAGCGCTTGACCGGCTCTCCTCGCCCGAACAACTCGACGAGGCGATCGTGATCACAGGTTCAGGCCATTGGGCCGCGCTTGCCGGCTTGCTGATCCTGATCGCCACCGCGCTCGTGTGGGCCTTCACCGCACGCGTTCCGACGCGGATCGAAGGGCAGGGCATCCTCTTTTCCGGCGGCGGCCAAATGGTAGATGCCATTTCGACAGCGTCCGGCACGCTGATATCCGTCGGGCGTAGCGTTGGCACGAAAGTGCGCAAAGGCGACGTTCTCGCCGAGATCGAGCAGCCGGACGCGGCCGCCCGTCTGGAGATCGCTAGGACCCAAGCAGATGCGGCGCGCGGTGCGTTGGAGGCACTACGCCGCGAGCAGGCGGCGGTCGCGGCTGCCCGGCAGGCGAATGCTGAGGCTCGAAAGGCGTCGCTGGAGGCGCAGATGCGCGCCGCCGAGCAGCGGCGCGCGGCTTATGAACAACTCGTCGGCAACCAGGAAAAACTGGCGGCCGGCGGGGCGATGACCGCGCTTGCCGTGCAACAGACCCGCGAACAACTCGCCAGCGCCACGCTCGACATCGCGACGGCCCGCACCGGCCTTCTGGCGATCTCAGCTGAGGAGTTTGCCGCCCAATCGGAGGATCAGCGCCGCCAGTTTGAGCAGAACCAGAAGGTGTTGCTTGCCGAAGCCGAGGTCAAACAGCTCGATCTCCAGCTTTCGCTCTTCGGCAAGGTCGCCAGCCCGGCTGACGGCACGCTGGTTGAATGGAAGGCCCCTTTCGGGGCCTACGCCTCTGCAGGCTCGCGCATCGCCAGCGTTGCCTCAGGCGAGGGCAGCCTGCAGTTCGTCCTCTACGTGCCGCCGGCCGAGGGCAAGCGCATCGCGGCCGGCATGCCCGTCAATGTAGAGCTCGGCGGACTTGAAAAGGAACAATGGGGAACTCTTGTCGGCCGGGTGCTTTCCGTCTCCGAGTTCCCCGCCACGCGCGAGGGGATGCAGGCCACCTTGCAGAACGACGTGCTGGTTGCGCGGTTTTCCAAGGACGGTGCGCCGTTTTCCGTGGTCGTCGATCTTGAACGCGACGCGGCGACGGCAAGTGGCTACCGCTGGTCGGGCGGTGTTGGCGCGGCGGCAGCGCTGAGCGCCGGCACCACTGGCAAGGCCCGGATTACCATAGACAGCCGTACGCCGGCCTCGTTCTTGATGCCACTCCTGCACAAGGCCCTCGGCGCGTGAGCGGCGTCACCCGATTCCAAGGCGTTCTTTCCGCGTGGACACGTCCACGGGCAACTCCGCAGATTCTGCAGATCGAGGCGGTTGAATGCGGCGCTGCGTGTCTTGCCATCGTGCTGGCCCATTACGGTCGGTGGGTGACGCTGGAAGACATGCGCATCGCCTGCGGCGTCTCGCGCGACGGGACCAAGGCGAGCAATCTTCTCAAGGCTGCACGTCACTTCGGGCTTGTCGCCAAGGGATTTCGCAAGGAAGCGGAGGGGCTGGCGGATATTCCATGGCCGGCGATCCTCCACTGGAACTTCAATCATTTCGTTGTGCTGGAGGGCATGCGGGGCGATCGCGTGTTCATCAACGATCCCGCCACGGGCCGACGCACGATCACGCGGCGGGAGCTCGCGGATGCGTTTACCGGCGTTGCTCTCGCCTTTGAACCAGCCGCGACGTTCGAACGCGCCGGCGCAGCGCCGCTCGCCCTGCCGATGATGCTGGAGCGCCTGAAGGGCTCCCGCAAGGGAGTTGTGTTCGTTCTCCTTGCATCGCTGACGCTGGTGATCCCCGGCATCGCCGTTCCGGTCTTCACGCGTGTCTTCGTCGACAACATCCTGATCGACCGACAGCACGACTGGCTGTTGGCCTTCGCGGTTGCCATGCTGGCCGTGCTCTTGCTGCGTGGCACCGCGACAGCGCTGCAGCAAGCCGGTCTCAGGCGGCTCGAAATGAAGCAGGTGATCGTACCGGCCAGCACGCTGCTCTGGCATCTTCTGCGCCTACCTGCGGAATTCTATGCCCAGCGGCATCCCGGCGAGATGGCAAGCCGCCTCAATGCCAATGAGCGCATTGCGGACCTGCTGTCCGGCAGACTTGCCTCGACGGTCTTCAACCTGACAAGCCTTCTCGCCTACGCGGTCATCCTCTGGCTGATCAGTCCGCTCCTGGCCTCCTGTATCCTTTCGACGCAGCTTTTATACGGCCTCGTCGTCTATCAGGGGGGGAAGGCGCAACGCAGGCAAAGCCTCAAGCTTTCCTCCGACCTCGGCAATCTGCTCGCCGCCACTCTTGGCCCGATCCGTGCCATCGAGACGCTAAAGGCCTCAAATATGGAGGGGCAGGCCTACCGGCAATGGGCAGGTCACCATAGCCGCGTGTTGCGGACGCGGGCTGATTTGACGCTGACCCAGACACTCGTCAACGCCATTCCCGCATTTATCCAGGCATTGACGGCCGTGCTTGTTCTCGTCCTCGGCGCGATGAGCGTCATGCGAGGCGATCTGTCCATAGGTGCGCTCGTGGCGTTTCAGGGACTGTCCCAAAGTTTCAACGCGCCCGTGCTCGACCTCATCGGCCTTGCCGGCCAGATCCAGGCGATCCGTGCCGACCTGGTGAAGATCGCCGATGTCACGCGTGCGCGGCCGGTCGAGAGGGGTGACGCCGCGGCCGATCCGGCCTCAAGCCGCATCGAGCTTGACCGTGTTAGCTTTGGCTACTCGCCACTTGACCCTCCGCTCATCGAGGATTTCACGCTGTCTCTAAAGCCAGGCGCGCGCGTCGCGCTTGTCGGCGGTTCGGGCAGCGGCAAGACGACCATCGGACGCATGATCGCCGGTCTGCAATCGCCTTGGTCCGGAGAAATCCGCATCGGCGGCGTCGATGGGCGGATGCTCAGCCAGGCGAGACGGTCCAGCATCATTGGGTATGTCGATCAGGAGGTCTTTCTCTTCGAAGGCTCCGTGCGAGAAAATCTCACCCTCTGGGACGCTTCCCTTCCGGAGACGGCGCTGATCGCTGCGCTTTCAGACGCGATGATCCTCAATGATGTGCTGATGCGTGCCGGCCAGCTCGACACGCCCGTGACCGAGGGGGGGCTGAATTTCTCCGGCGGTCAGCGTCAGAGACTGGAACTGGCACGAGTGCTTGCTGCCAATCCTGCGCTGATCGTTCTGGATGAGGCGACCGCGGCGCTCGATCCCATCACGGAAAAGCAGATCGACGACAACCTACGCCGCCGGGGATGCGGCTGCCTTATCATTGCGCACAGGCTAAGCACCATCCGCGACTGCGAGGAGATCATCGTGCTCGACCGGGGGCGCATCATCGAACGCGGCGATCACGATACGTTGATGGCGCGTGAGGGCGAATACGCCGCCCTCGTGCAAGGGAGCCTTTGATGCAGCAGGCTTTCACCAAGGACACGCTCATCGAGGGCGGCAGCAATCGCCCCCTGGCATTGGATGCCGGATATGCTGCCTATCAGGTGGCGCAGGGCTATGCCGATATCTTCGTACTCGACCGACAAAGCGAGGCTCGTTGCCATCTGTTCCGGGTGGAGGCGGGGGCGATTGTCATCTCCACGCCGCCGGCGGCGACAGGCATGCTTGTTGCCGTCGGTGGGCTCGGGGCGCGCTTCCGCGCCCTTTGCCTCGAAGAGGCCAGCGCCGGGGCTCGCGACTGGATCCGGAATTTGAGCGCTGCAGCCGTGCCGTCGCGGTCGTGGCCCGATCGCGTGGTTGAAGGCGATAGCCTGCAGCTTTCCGAGAATGAGACCTGCTCCTCCGCTTCCGGAGAGGTTTGTTACGTGGTGGGTGAAACGGGGGGCCTGACATGGTGTGGCATCGACCTTCCACAGGGCGCGCGATTTCCGCTCGCCTCGCCCTCCTTCGTCGTTGCGGCCGGGTCGGTGGTGCTTCATCCCGTTCAGGAGCCGACGGTTGAGGAGATCGCTGAGGGGCTGGAGCGGCTCGCGCACGCCGTGGTCCTCTGGGCCACACGTCAATTCGCAGCGGAGCGGCACAAGGTCGTAAGTCGCGAAGAGGGGAGGGAGCGGGTATCCATCCGGCGTTTCTCCGAGGCGCTGGGCGCACTTACGCATGCGCGCACCGGCCACCGGGGTTCGCAGGATCCGTGGCTGTATGCGGTCGAAAGCGTCCTGGAGGCTTTCGGCCAGCACTGGACAAACATACCGGAGGCCGCCCGCCGTCGAGCGGCCGAGCTCAACGCCTTCGATCCGATTCTCACCGAAGTGAAGCTCGATCATCGCTCCATCGCGTTGGGCGACGGCTGGTGGAAGCGCGATGGCCTGCCGATGCTGGCGCTGACGACGGCTGGCGAGCCGCTGGCGCTTCTGCCGACGGGTGACGGCGGGTTTCGTGCCGTCGGCCCCGCGGTCGATTGCAAGGTCGATGCTGCGTTCGCAGCGATGGTCAAGCCAGGCGCCACCCAGGTCTATCCAATGCTGGAGGACCGCAGTCTTGGTCTTCGCGACTTGCTCGGCTTCGCCGGACGGGGCCTTGGCCGAGATATGCGTCGGATCGCACTGACGGCCCTGCTTGCGGCAGCCGCGATGGCGGCTGTTCCTGTCGCCACCGGCGTTCTTTTCGACAGCATCGTGCCGATGAACGACCATGCGGGATTGCTGCAGGTGGCCCTTTTGCTGACCGCTGCGGCGCTCGGCCAGTCGCTCTTCGAACTGACGCGCGCCATGAGCGTCGCCCGCATGGAGGCGGCGCTGGATGCGAAGTTGCAAGCGGCGATCATGCTGCGTCTCCTGCGCCTGCCCGTCCGCTTCTTCCACGGGTTTTCCGTGGGCGATCTCGGTCAGCGAGCGCTTGGACTCCAGGAGGTGCGGCAGATCCTGACCGCCTCAACCCTCACCGGGCTTTTCGGTTTCGTGGGCACGATCACGGGTCTCTTGACCATGATGGTCATCAATTGGCGGCTCGCGCTGTTCGCGCTCGTGCCCTTCGCTGTTATGGCACTCGTCTGCGGCTGGATCTCTCGCCGGCAGCTGCGGCACGAGCGGGAGCGCGCACACCTTAATGGCAAGGTGGAGGGCTTCCTCCTGCAGGTGCTGGTCGGCTTGCCGAAACTTCGGGCGGCGGCCGCGGAAATGCGCGCCTTCACCGAATGGGTCTGGCGCTCGAGGCCCGAGCGTCAGGCCTTCGAGCGCGCTCGCGTCTACGGTGGTTGGCAGACGGTCGCGGTCGCGGTGCTTCCACCACTATCGCTGCTTTTCCTCTTCGCTTGCCTCCTCCTCGTCTTCCGCTACGAGACGATGCAGGCCGCCGTTGCCGCTCTGGTGGGCGGAACCGGCGGACCCGACGACGCGGGCACGCTCTCGGCCGGCATGTTCGTCGCGTTCGCCGCCGCTTTCGGGCAGGCGTCCGGGGCTTTCGTGGCTGCCGTAACGGCCATATCGGAGCTGCTTGGAATCGGCCCACTGGTCGCGCGCACGCTCCCGCTGCTTCAGGCACAGCCGGAAGCCGCCGACCGACGCGAAGCGCCGGGACGCCTTTCCGCCGAGATCGCCTTTAATCGCGTGCATTTCCGCTACGAAAAGGACGCGCCCCTTGTCCTGCGTGATCTGAGTTTCACCATCAGACCGGGCGAATATGTCGCCATCGTTGGCGAATCCGGTAGCGGCAAGTCGACGATCATGCGGCTTCTGCTCGGCTTCGACATGCCAGAGGAAGGGGCGGTCTTTTTTGATGGGAAGCCCGCCGATCGGCTTGATCCTGCACGACTGCGCGCGGAGATCGGGGTTGTGCTGCAAAACGGGCGCATCAGCCCTGGCTCGATCTATCACAACATTGCTGGTGCTTCCGGCCACGGGCTGGACGCCGCTTGGGCTGCAGCGCGGCTCGTCGCGCTCGCCGCCGATATCGAGGCAATGCCGATGGGCATGCATACCGTGCTGAACGACGGCGGCAATGCGCTCTCGGGAGGGCAGCGCCAACGAATCCTCCTCGCACGTGCGCTGGTCGGCGAACCCAATATCCTGCTGCTCGATGAGGCGACGAGCGCGCTGGATAATCGCACGCAGCGCATCGTGACCGACACGTTGGCGCGGCTTTCCGTGACCCGCATTGTCATCGCGCACCGGCTGAGCACGATTATGCATGTCGATCGAATCTTCGTGATGGACAAGGGGCGGCTGGTGGAGAGCGGCACGTATGACGACTTGATGGCGGCTCGTGGGCCATTCCATTCCCTCGCCTGCCGCCAATTGCTTGAGAAAGAAGATTGATGCGCAAGGTACTCTACATTCTGGGGCAGCTCGACGACGAGGACATCGAATGGCTGGCCCGCAAGGGCCGTCGCTTCCAGCCGGCGCCCGGGGCCACGCTTATCCGCGAGGGCACGCCAGTCGGCGAGCTTTTCTTCGTGCTCTCCGGGGAGGTGGTCGTTTGCGTTTCCGGAATTGGCGAGGTGGCGCGGCTGGGGCGTGGCGAGGTCGTCGGGGAAATGTCGCTGATCGATTCCGCGCCGCCCTCAGCGACGGTGGAAGCGGCGGCAGGCGCATTGATCCTCGGCGTCGACAAGCGTGATCTCCAGGCACGCCTCAACGACAATCCGGGCTTCAGCGGCCGTTTCTACAAGGCCCTCGCCATCTTCCTCGCAGACCGCCTCCGCAACACGACGCAACGGATGAATGCCCGCGGCGGCCTCGCGGCCGGCGCCGTCATGGAGGATGAGCTCGACGAGGGTATTCTCGATGCGCTCTCGCTTGCCGGTGCGCGCTTTGAGCATCTTCTGGCGCGACTTTCCGATCATCGGGAGCATGGGGTGTAATGGAGGCTTTCTTCACCTCGCTTGCGCTTCTGGTATTCGGTCATGCGCTCGGCGACTACCCTCTCCAGAATGATTTCATGGCGCGCGGGAAAAACTGGAGCACGCCTGCTCCTGGTGTTCCCTGGTATCACCTCTTGGGCGCGCATTCCGTCATCCACGGCGGCCTCGCGGGAATAGCAACGGGCTCGCTCCTGATCGGGGTGCTTGAAACTATTATGCATTTTGTCATTGACAGCCTGAAAAACCGTGGCATCACTTCCATTCATTCGGATCAGGCGCTGCACATCGCCTGCAAGGTTGTTTGGGCATTCATGGCTGGCGCGGCGACTGCATGAGGCGGTGGGCCGCGATAATCCCTTGAAGTTCTGCCCGGCCGGGACACCGAAATCCAAATTTGCCAGATATGAATCGTCAGCGCGTTGATCGGGGAGCGCGACTTGTCCACCAATATCGAACACCAGCGCATCCTGTCCTCGCAAATGAGCCGCCAGGAGAACTACGAACATTGGCGCACGGGTGTCGCCAGCCTGTTCGAGGCGCTTCCCCCAAAGGGGGACCTGGAGGGGTTCCGGGCAGACCTCACAAGCTTCAATCTTGGCCATTTTCTGATCGGCACGTCGTCGGCGAGCGCGCAGAGTTTCGTCCGCTCCCGCGAGCGGGTGGCGGCGACGGGTGTCGATCATCTGCTTATCCAGCTCTATGTGAAAGGCGAATGCGCCTACAACGCCGATGGGGGCGTGGCCAAGGGTGTGGCGGGCGATATCGTGTGCTTCGATCTCAGCCGCCCCATGAAGAGCCAGGCGAGCGACATGGACATCGTCAGTCTCATCCTCCCGCGCTCCATGATCCGTCTCACGCCTCGGGTGATCGACGATCTGCACGGCGCGCGGGTGGATGGTGCCTCCACCCTAGGTGTGCTGCTCGGTGAGCATATGCGGACCTTGGCAAGGATTGCGCCGCAACTCGCCGGTCCCGACGGACAGCTGGCAGCCGAGGTTGCTTCGGCCATTGTGTCGAGTGGCTTCTCAGCGGCGGTCGCGGCCGAGCGCGAGGCGCTGATGGACGTCAACGTCCAGACCATCCAAATCTTCATCGAACGCAACTTGACCAATCCCTCCCTCTCCGCCGACATGATCATGCGCCATTTCGCCCTGTCGCGCTCGGCGCTCTATCGCCTTTTCGAGCCGATCGGCGGCATTGCGGACTACATCCGCGAGCGCCGTCTGAAACTCGCCTATCTCAAACTCACCTCTGTCGGCTCTTCGCGCGGCTCGGTCGCCAAGCTCGCCTATACGACGGGGTTTGCCAGTGAGAACGCCTTTTCCCGCGCTTTTCAGCAACGATTTGGTCTGCGGCCAAGCGAAGCCATCCGCAATGCGGAGGCCGGCATCCGGCTGAAGAGCGATCTCGTCGCGAATGATGACAACTGGATGCAGGGCTGGCTCGACAGGTTGCGCGCCGCGCCGTAATTCCTTAGCGCGAGTGTCCGGGTCGCGTTGCATCCCAATCTTCTCCCATATCGTCCCAATCGCAGGGACCTCTCTTCCTTTCGATAATGGCAAGCGCCAAAAACACGCCTGCCGATGGTGGCGGGCCGTGAGAGCCGGCTGGGGAGGGGTGGATCGTGAACAGTGCGCTTGAAACAGCGTCAAGCGGATCAAAGGACGGAATTGGTAGACCCACCATGCCTGCCCGTCGTGTTGCCGTGTTGACGGGAAACGGGACATTGTTCGCCGGTTTCACCTTTGCCCGCTTCCGCCATGCGCTCGCGGCGATGGACTCTTCCGTGATCGCCATCGGTGCTATCGTCGGTGGCCACCCCGCGGGCCTCGCGCTTGGAACCTGTAGAAAAGGCGAAGGGGCAGAGCTTTTATCCGTCGCCGTTGCGCCGGCAGTTCGCCGGTCCGGCATCGGCCTTGCGCTGATCGAAACATGGCGGGAGGAAGCGACCCGTCGCGGTTCAGCGGTGATGATCGCCCGCTACACCGACACGAATACAGGCAGTGCCGCCTTCGAGGCGCTGGTGAGGCGCGCGGCATGGAGCGAGCCCGTGGAGGATGGCCTGATGGTCACGGGGCGCGCAGGCGCCATGGCCGACGTGGTCGGTGCATGGCGCGCCATTGGCGGCCGTCTGGCACAACCCGGCCTTTACGAATACGCACCTGTCGAACTCACAGACGCGGACAGGGCGAGGATTGCCAACTATCTCGCACAGCCGGTTGCTGTGGACATGCTGGGACCCGCTGCTCTGTCAGATCGGACCTCACCTGCATTTAGCACACTCATCCGTAGGGAGGGCGTGCTTGTGGGCTGGGTGCTGGCTTCGGAGATGGCGGATCATTCCATACGCTACGAAGAGGCCTTCCTCGATCCTGTCTATTGGCACAGCGGCATCGCGATCGGGGCCTACCATCATTGCTATGCACGCCAAGCCTGCCTGCTCGGGCGGGATTCCATTGCGACCTATTACACCAATTCGACCCGCCCCCGCATGGTCGCCCTGACACGCCGCCGCTTTGCACCGATCGCCGACAGGATCGACACGATTTTGGCCGTCCGAAGCACGGGCCGCGCCACAACTCCCGATTCGCTCAACAGGAAAGGAAAACCCCATGAGCATCGACGCGCTTGAACAGTTCTATGAGAAGATCCGGTCGGATTCGGCCCTGGAAAACGAGGCCGGCACAGCGCTTGGCGAAGGCCCAGCTGCAGTCGTGGCGCTCGGTGCGCGCGAGGGGTTCGTGTTTTCCGAAGACGAACTCACGATCGCCCTTGCCCAGCATGCTGTCACCTCGGATGAGCTTTCGGACTCCGATCTGGATTTGGTCGCCGGCGGAATCGTTTCGCCCCCGCGCTTCAAGGATTACTCCAAGGGCGCAAGGATCGGTTGATGGCCTCCTGCATTCGGCTCCCGTAAATGCCCAGCCTCTACCTCATCAATCCGGCCGAGAGTGTTCCCGGCTATTTTGGGCTCGAAGTGCTGGGTGCATGGGCGGGCGTACAGGCGGTTGGCATGGCAGATCTCGTCATGCCAACCGTCGCCGCCTTCGCGCCGGCGGACTGGGATGTCCGCCTGTGCGAGGAGCGCTTGGGGCCGGTCGATTTCGATACGCCCGCCGAGTTCGTTGGGTTGACCGGCAAGATCACGCAGCGCGAGCGCATCTGTGAACTGGCGACCGAATTCCGCAGGCGCGGCCGTAAAGTCATCGTTGGCGGTTCTTACGCCTCGCTCTCGCCCGAGGAGGTCAGACCATACGCGGATGTCCTCGTCATCGGGGAGATCGAGGAGATCGCGGCCGCTCTCTTCTCTGACCTTTCCTCCGGCCGCTACAAGCCCGAATATCGGGGCACGAAGCCCGATATCGGGGCCGGCCCTCTGCCTCGATGGGATCTCTATCCGTCCGGGCACGCTATGACGGCTCAGGTCCAGACCTCGCGCGGCTGCCCCTTCGAGTGCGAATTCTGCGACGTCATCCAGTATCTCGGGCGCAAGCAGCGCTGGAAGGAGCCGGAGCGCGTCATTGCGGAACTCGATCTGCTGCACCGCCACGGATATAGGTCGGTCTTCTTTGCCGACGATAACCTCACCGTCATGCGCAGGCGCACACGCGCGTTGCTTGAAGCACTTGCATCCTGGAACGACAGGCCGGAAGGAGAGCGGATGGCCTTTTCCACGCAGGTGTCGATCGATGTTGCGCGCGACGCCGACATCCTCGATCTGTTGCGTGAGAGCGGATTTGCGATGACGTTCATCGGCCTCGAGACGCCGAACGAGGAGAGCCTTTCTCATGCCGGCAAGCGGCAGAACGTGAAGGCCGACATGATCGGTCGGATCAAGACGATCGCGGAACACGGCATCCTGGCCTTCGGCGGTATCGTCGTCGGCTTCGATCAGGACGGTCCGGATATCTTCGAACGGCAAGCCGCTTTCATCCAGGCTATGCCGATGCCTCTCGTCAGCCCCGGCTTGTTGGTTGCGCCGGATGCCACGCCTCTGCACGCCCGCCTGGCGGCTGCCGGGCGCCTCATCGAGGGCCGCCAATCCGCTGCCTCGGTTGTCGGTACGAATATCCGCCCGCTCCTCATGAGCGAAGAGACCATGCGAAATGGAATGATCTGGCTTCTGAACCGGGTTTTTTCTGCGGATCTGGTTGCCGAACGTGTTGCTGCTTTCGTGGACATTTGTGGAGACCACAAGCCAAGTGAGCGCAAGCCGTTCTTTTCAGGGATCACTGCGGCGATGGCACGTCGCCTCGCAACCAAAGGCAGGGGTGAATATGGACTCATCCGCGTGCTCGACAAGGCTGCGCACACGCGCCCCGATCTTTGGAGCCTCCTGACGACCGTCTTCCTTTACTACTGCCAAGCCCGGTTCATGCTTGAGCGCGAGGGCATCTGGGATGATGCGATCGGGCGGCGCGACGCGCCCGTCCTTTGAAGGCCGAGATGGCGAAAACGGCCCGCTTTCGAAACGGACCGTTGTCAGTTGGCATTAGCGACGGGGTTTCGGCGGTGCGTCATTGGGTCCGTAGAGGATGAATGCACTAAAGCCGGTCCCCCCAGAGGCGAGATCAAGCAGTTCATCGGGCAATTCGTCTTCCTCGATGCTTGTCGGCAGGACGATGTTGATTTCACCCGCCTGCTCCTCGATCACGTTGATCTTGAAGCCAGGAACCGGGTCCACGCCCACCAACTGTTTCAGCGCAGCATGAGGGTCGGTCTTGAGCAGAGCACGGAACGCTTGGTCGGTTTCTGCGCGTTCGGTCAACTGAGCCGAGATGCGATTGCGGATAGTCGTCATTGTATTGGCCAATTTAGAGGTCCTTTCGTTCTAGCGTAAGCGAGCAGGCCTCGTTTCAGCGCCCGAAGCAGGATATTGCTTCGGGGGGCTGGTTTTTGAGGATGCTGGATTAATATATATAAAACAGTGACTTACCGCCATTGATCTGTGATCTCATTCCGTCCCTCAATAATGATGTTTCGTCCCAGCCGCTTGTTCAGAGTTGCGTGTCGACTCTCAGTATCCGGTCTGCCACTTGCGCGTGGGGCGCAAACCGATCTTCCAGGACACGCCACATCAGCGGCAAGCCCATTGTGCTCTCGAAGACCGCGACTGCGTCGGGTCCAAACCTCTCGCCCAGGCGCCGGGCACCATCAGCATATGCTACGAGCAACCAGCCTCTTTTCTGGTATTCATGATCGATCCAGCCCACTGGAAAACTCCAGCGTCGCGGCTTGGCATGAAACTGGCAGATGACCCAACCGACGATCGTATTTGCGCCCTTGGTCAGGACCATCGAGAAATCGGGATCAAATGTGTCGGAGAACAATCCGGCACTGCTCCATCCAGGCGCCCGTCCTTCCGCGATTTCCTGCAGGATATGGCCCCTGGCGTCGTGGGGAAAGTCGCGCCAAGAGGCAAGCACGAGTCCGTCTCGGGAGGCGCGCGTCAACAACTTGTCCCTGTCGCGAAACACCTCCAGCGCATTGCCTACCGGCCCCATAATGCGCATTCTTTCCGGCACTGGTCCGTTCCAGCCTGCGCCGCCCGTGAGGGCGCCGAACGCCGATGCTCCGGGCATGGCATCTGAAAAGCGAGCGGAAATCTCCGATATGTTGTCTGTGCGCAGATGATGCTCGACAGATTGCAGTATCGACGTCCCCACTCCCCGTCTACGAAAAGCCTTATCGACCGCCAGCGACAACAGTTCTGCCTGGCGACGATCCTTTCTATAAAGGGCTAATGCGAGGCCTACCGGGGTTGCGCCATCGTACGCAGCAATGCGAAGCGGGACAGTCGGAGCTTCAGCCGGTGTTGCTTGCGAGAAGAAAGTGGCGAGGGTCGGAAAGGTGAGATGGGCGGCCGGCGCAATAGCGTCGGCTTGGACAGCGCGAATAACTGGCGTCATGGTCGCTGAAACTCCGCTGGGATATGTTCTTCACCGAGGCGTCCGGCATCTCGAGGCGTTCAGGCTTCGGCGAAAGCACAATACCCTTGTAGGTGGATCGTGTTCGCGTTTCATAAGACGAATTCATCCCCAAATGCCGCCAAATCGTCCCGCGGCAAGACGTCAGGGGATGGCCTCCCTTTGAGTGGGCATTATCGTCGCCTTGATCGTAAAGTACCGCCACCAGGAGAGATGACTGTGCTCAAAGTCTTCTTGTGCGCGCACATCGATCTGATCTTCCTTCCGGGTGTGAGACCGCGCCGCCAGCCCCGCCGACATCATCGAAACACTCGACCGGATCATGACCAGCGCTAGCCGCGGCATCGCCAGTCTCGATCCTCAGCGCATCGACCGCGGCGGCGGCACAACCATCCGCGCAAGCTTCAGTCGCGCCGAAGTCAAAGCCGAAACCTCGCCCGTCGCCCGGGGGTCGTTCACGATCCAGAGGAACGCGCCTTATCCACCGCCTAAGAAGGCGTATTCGGCTTCGCCCCGGTGCAGGTGATCTCCTTCGAAGACCTGTTCGGCGGAAGCTCCATCTAGTGAGCACCCATCAGATGTGTACATAATTCTGGCCACAAAGGGCCCCTATGACCAATCAGATGAACAACGCTTGACTGAGCGCTGGCACCATGGCAAGACGTACAAAATTCTGGACACGTGAGGGCTTTATGAGCACTCAAATGAACAAGCAGGTATAACCGTGCCCCGCCGGAGAAGCTACTCCAGAGTCACGCAGCAGGCGCTCGCTATGCTTGGCAAGCTGATCCGCGTCGGCCGTGCCGAGCGCGGCCTGACGGCACAGGAACTGGCGGACCGCGCCGGCATCAGCCGCACGACGTTGTCCAGCATTGAAAAGGGCGCGCCGGGCCCTGAGATTGGCATCGTCTTCGAGGTTGCCGCACTCGTCGGCGTGCGCCTGTTCGACTATGACGAGCGCATGCTCCAGATGCACAATGCCCGCCTCGATGAAAAACTGACACTGCTGCCCAAGAGCGTCCGCCACGCAGTTAAGGAGGTCGATGATGACTTCTAAGCCAGACGCTACCAAAGCCTTTGTCTGGATCTGGCTGCCGGGCGCAACGCAGCCGGTGGTCGCCGGACGGCTCGACCAGGATGGCGAGCGCCTGCTTTATACTTACGGCGCCAGCTACCGCCGCCGTACGAGCGCCATTCCCATCTACGAGCCCGAACTCCCCCTCCAAGAAGGCACCATTGCGCCGATCAACGGCCTTCAGATGGCCAGCTGCATCCGCGACGGCTCGCCGGACGCTTGGGGCCGCCGGGTCATCATCAACAGGCTGACGGGCAAGGAACCTGATGCTGCCGGCGTGCCTGCGATCGGCGAGCTAACCTTCCTGCTGCAATCAGGCTCTGACCGGATTGGCGCTCTAGATTTCCAGGATTCGGCCACAGAGTATGTTCCCCGCCTCGCCGCGCAGGCCTCGCTCGACGAGCTCATGGAAGCAGCTGCCCTTATCGAAAAAGGCGTTCCCCTAACCCCCGCCCTCGATCAGGCCCTCAATCACGGCACGTCGATCGGCGGCGCGCGCCCCAAAGCCCTGATCGACGACGGCACAAGGAAATTTATCGCCAAATTCTCGGCCGCGAACGACACCTACAGCGTCGTGAAGGCCGAATTCATCGCGATGA
Source organism: Shinella sp. G-2 (assembly GCF_050172695.1). NCBI lineage: Bacteria > Pseudomonadati > Pseudomonadota > Alphaproteobacteria > Hyphomicrobiales > Rhizobiaceae > Shinella > Shinella sp. G-2. Next base: position 66,442 of record NZ_JBBEYH010000007.1, read on the forward strand.
AGCTGGCATCTGCGTGCGGGCTCAACGCCGCACAGGTATCGATGACCCGGGCCGCCCGTAAAGACGTGCTGCTTATCGAGCGCTTTGACCGCACGCACGCAAAGGACGGCTGGATCCGACGCGCTATGGTCTCAGCCCTGACCATGCTCGGGCTTGACGAAATGATGGCCCGCTACGCTTCCTACGAGGATCTGGCCGAACTCATCCGCCACCGCTTCACGAATCCCAAGAAGACCCTCAAGGAGCTGTACGGGCGCATTTGCTTCAACGTGTTGTGCGGCAATACAGACGATCATGCTCGCAACCATGCGGCCTTCTGGAACGGCGAGATGCTGACCATGACGCCAGCCTACGACATCTGCCCGCAAAGCCGCACAGGCAGCGAAGCCACGCAAGCCATGCTCATCAAGGGCGAGGGCCGTGCCAGCACGATCGCCATGCTGCTCGCCGCCGCGCCGGATTATCACCTGAAAGAGACAGAGGCCGCGGCGCTGATCGAGCACCAGATCACGACCATCGCCGAGCTCTGGCAAGAGACCTGCGGCGAGGCAGGCCTCAGCACCGTCGACCGCAAACTGTTTGCCGGACGACAGTTTCTTAATAGCTACGCCCTCGAAGGCCTCGATAAGCACAAGGCGCTGCAGGATACCTTCCGTGCTGCTCACGAAGCGCTTCTCGGAAGCGGCGGCTCGTGACGATGACAGCGCCAAAGCAGCGCTGGTCTGAACGCTCCGAAAAGAGGGCTCTCTAAGGAGGCATGCATTTTGCGCGGCCGCGCACCTTGGCACGGCCTCGCGTCGGTCAGGGGGATGGTTACCCTTCGGGACTGTTCGAGAAAATGTCGATCCGGTTGCTATTGATCTCGGCCTTTACCTCGTCGAGCGCGTCGCACAGAGCGTCTATATCCTGGCGCGTATGAGATGCGGTAAGGCAGACGCGAAGCCCCGCCTGGCCCCGTGCCACCGTCGGGAAGAAAATGGCCGAGGTGTAGAAGCCTCGCCGAAGCAGCTCCCGCGCCGCGGCGACCGACAGCAGGTCATCGCCGAAACGGATCGTTCGTATGGGCAGGTTCGAAGGCGGCTCCGTGCTGTTTAATCGCCCGTCCAGATGGGCGAGATTTTGCTGCAGCAGCTGCTGCCGGCGGGAAAGCTCCGGAGAGGCATGAATGGCCGCCGACGCACGCGCCGCGCCGGCCGCGGCCGTCGTCAGGGACGCCGAGAACGCGTGGGCGATGGCAAACCTGCGAAACAGGACCTCCTGCGCGGCCGTCCCAAGCATGAGAATGCCGCCGGATGCCCCAAAGCCCTTGCCGAGCGACGCGGCAACGATCGTCCGGTCGCCGAGATCGGGGATCGCCGTGCGCGCATAACCGGCGCCGGTCTCGCCATGGATGGAAATGCCGTGCGCGTCATCGATATACAGGAACAGCCCGTACTTCTCCTGCAGGCGCAGCAGATCGCCCATCGGGGCATGACCTCCCATCGAATAGACGCCGTCGCAGATATAGGCGACCTGTCTATGGCTCTGGCACAAGGCCTCCAGCGCAGCCATGTCGTTGTGAGGGATTGTCGTGACGTCGGTTTCCTGCGCGACGGCCGCCTTGTGATAGGCGAGCGTGGCATGCGCCAGACGGTCGAACACCACGAGGGGCTTGCGTCCACCGGTCAGATGGCCGGACGCCAGGATGGGAAGGGCGCTCATGTTCGCGGCCAGGACCGTCGTGAATGTCAGGATCCTCGCCTTGAAGAGACCGGAGAGCTCACGCTCCAACTGTCCCAGCACATCGAAGTTGAGACGGGTGCGCGCGCAGGACCAGTGAAATGCGCCGGAGCGCGCGATGGCTTCCCGGGCGCCTTCCAGGATCTCGGGGTGATTGTCGAGACCGAGGTAGGAGCATCGGACAAAGTCCGTCACCGGTTGTCCGGTCGGCTGGATATGCACGAGGCGATCTCGTGCCGGCGCCGCATAGATCGCCATGATGCCCTGAAAGTGCGCATGGTCGAAACTCGTGGACGCCATGTCGATCATTGTCGAGGTGTTGCGAAGCGCTTGATGGATAGTCTTGTCGGATTTGGTGTCTGTCATGGTTTGCATCCCGATGCTTGTGCAATGGGAGATCGCCACGGGGAAGAGGCGAATGCGACGAACAAATCTGAAAGAAAAGAATAAGAAAATCCGAACCGATAGATAGTACTTATTGCTCGCTAAAATTTGCAATAAATCCGTTGGAGCGGACGGTCTGAATTAACTTCTTTCCGGTTACGGTATATATCGCCTTTCGTAATTTAGAGACGTGCACATCAACTGTCTTGTCGTCTACAAACCGTCCCGGCGGCCAGGCCGCTTCGACGAGATCGCGGCGACTTAACACCTGCCCGGGAGAGGCGAGCATGCGCTGCAGGATCCTGAATTCGGTCGGGCTGAGGCAGGTCCTGCCATGCGCGCCCTCGAGGATGCGCGTTGATCCGTCGATGAGAAGCGCGCCACTATGCTCGCTCTGGTTTTTCGCGTGCCGGGCCGGCGCGCGCTGATCGCGGCGCGCGATGATCCCTCTCACCCCCGACAAGATGAGCTCGGGGGACAGCGGCCGCAAGATGCATTCATCGACGCCAGCCTTCAGGAACTTCAAGTAGTGCCTCTCGTTTTGGGCGCGAATGAAGGCCATCATCGGGATCGCCGACGTCCGCTGACGCATGCGCGCCCGCCGGCAAAGCTCGAGCGCCCGTTCGATGTCGGTACTGTCGATGATCAGGGCCTTGGACGACGAAATCCGTGCTTCCAACTCCTCGATGCGTACGGCGATCGATATCGCCTGGAAGCCCCCGGCGACAAGAATATGCGTGAGGAAAAGCGAAAAATCAGCGTCTTCCGTCGCAACGAGTACGATTGGGCCCATGGTCGACTCCGCAGGTGTCCGAGATCTGTCACCTGCAGAGTCGGGATGCTTTGATGTGCTTGCCAATGTCTGGATGTCGTTTCGATGCTGGTGGAGGTTGACCGGGCTTCCGTTATCGCACCCAGTTGTTCCATTGCTCGAGAAGGGCCGGAGCGTTGGCATTGATCCATCCCGCGTCCGGCACCACGACATTCTCGGAGATCTCAGCCGTCGTCGGCATGGAGCGGCGCGCCTCTTCGGACATCAGCGCGATTGCTTCTGCGCTCGGTGGCGTGCAGGACAGGACATTGCAGGCCTTGGCCTGTGCCGCGGGATTGTCGAGCCAGTAAGCGATAAGCTTGCGCGCATTGTCCGGGTTCGGGGCACCCTTGATGACCGCGACACGGTCGCCGACGAGGAACGATGCCTTATAGGACCATTTGATCGGGAGGCCTTCGTTCGCCATCGCCTTCGCGCGCGTCAGCCAGATTTGACCGAGGTCGTAATCGGCATTGCGAAAGCCCTGGACGCTCTGATCGCCAGTCTTCCACCAAAGCGAGACCGAGTCCCTGATCTGGTCGAGCTTGCGAAACGCCCGATCGACATCGAGGGGAAACAGTTTGTCCTTTTCGACGCCGTCGGCAAGCAACGCTGCAGCGAGCACGCGCCAGGGATCGTCGAAGTTGGGGAATGCCCGCCCCCCGGGGAAGCGCGTCGTATCCCACATGTCCGCCCAGGTCTCCGGCGCCTGGGCGCCGAAGGCGTCCGATCGATAGGCCAGCAGGGTGGCCGTCGATTGGACAAGCGCCTCCCGCCTGACAGGCATTGGCCGGCAGATCCGTCCGCCCCTTGTAGCGCTGGCAGAAATCGGTGAGGTCTTCCGTGACCGCTTTATGCGCCTCGGACGCAGCCTGGATTTCCCCGTCGAGATAAAGATCCCAGGTCACGTTCCCCGATGCGACCATCGCTGAAGCTTTCGCTCGCAGCTCGGCGTTCGTTCCGGAGACGACGACGACTTCGATCCCGGTCTCCTGCGTAAAGGGATCGAACCAAGCTTCCTTCAGCGCCCGATCGTAGGCCCCGCCGGTCGACCCGATGATTACACGCTCCGCGGCCATCGCGCCGCCGGCCGCGATCAACATGGCCGATGCAAGGGCCGAGTGAATGGCGAGAATGAAGATGCTTCTATTCTGCATTGGTTACTCCTGTTTGGTTCCGGTTGAAGCTGAAGACGAAAGGAGATGAGCGATGCCGATCAGGCAAAGAGAGGCCGCGACCACCACCGTCGATGCCGCGGCGATGACGGGGGTCAGATTGAAGTCGATGTCCTCGAACATCTTGCGGCCGATGGACTTGCCGCCGATGTCCGAGATGAAGAAGGCGACGGTCGCCTCGTCGAAGGAGGCGAGGAACGCAAAGACCGCGCCGGCCGCGATCCCGGGAAGGATGTTGGGGAAGGTCACGTGGATGAAGGACTGCAGGCGCGTCGCGCCGCAATTGGCCGCCGCAAGCTCAAGCGCGGGATCGAGCCGCTGGAGGGACGCGGTGACCGTGATGACGACGAAGGGGACTGACAGGACAGTGTGGCCGATCAGGAATCCGGTGAGAGAGCCCGTCAGCTCCAAGGGTGCAAAGACGAGATAGAGCGCCACGCCGAGAACCACGTGGGGAACGATCATGGGCCCGATCGCCATGGCCTGGATCATCGCCTTGAAGGGCAATTCGCCACGAACGATCGCGAGGGCCGACATCGTTCCGATGATCGTCGACGCCAGCGACGTCCATATCGCGATCTTCAGGCTGAACAGGGTCGAGGCGATCCAGTCCGGATCCGAGAAAAACGCGCGATACCAGTCGAGGGTTAGCCCGGACGGCGGGAACGTCAGGTGCGAGGACGCATTCAGCGACATCGGAACGATGATCACGGTCGGCAGGATCAGAAAGAACAGCACCAGCCCCACGATGAGCGCGCAGAGCAAGGGCAGCGGACGCGGACGCCACGGCGGAGAGACGCGGGCCGGGCTCAGGGAGCGCTCCTGCGCTCGCCGATCGGTGGTTTGATCAATGGGCACTGCTGAATCCTTTGCTTTGAGCAAGAGCGCGCCGGAAGACCGCAACCAGGAGCAGGGTTACCGTCAGCAGCAGGGTGGAAAGGGCCGCGGCGAAGGGCCAGTCGAGAACGACGAGGGTCTGTTGGCCGATAAGCGTGGCCATCATCATCGAGCTGGGACCGCCGACGAGGGCAGGCGTAATGTAGAACCCCAGAGCCAGGACGAAGCAGAGCAGGGTGCCCGCGAAGACGCCAGGCAGGCTGAGCGGCAGGGTTATGAGGACAAACGCGCGGATCGGTGTCGCGCCAAGATTGGATGCCGCGCGCGTCAGATCGGCGGGCAGGCTCCTGAGAGTTGCCTGGATGGGCAGGATCGCAAAGGGAAGGAGCACATGGGTCATTGCGAGTATGACCGCGCCTTGCGTGTAGAGAAGACGTATGGGGCCGTCGCTGAGCCCAATGGCCTGCAGCAGGTCGTTGACGAGGCCATTGCGTTGCAGGAGCACCACCCACGCGTAGGACCGGATGAGGATAGAGGTCCAGAGCGGCACGAAGACGCAAGCGGTGACAAGGAGCGCCGCCTTGCGCCTGAGGCGGGCCATCGCGAGGGCGACGGGATATCCAAGAAGGAGGCAAAGGGCGGCGACGGTAGCCGATACCACGATGGTGTCGGTAAGGACCCCGATGTAGAGATCGCCCTTGACCAGACGGACATATGGCTCGGCGCCATTGGCGAAGCTAAGCTCAATGAGCCGGGCCACGGGATAAAAGAACCCAATTAACAGCAGCGCTATCAGCGGGCTGACGAGAACAAGGGATACGGCCGGCGGATAGGACTTCGCGGACTGTCCTCGCCGGAACTGCGCAACCCAGCTCAATGTTTTGCTCTGGTTCACGGACGCGCCTCGCTTTCCGCTGGAAATAGGCGAGCGTTCTGAGCGGCGAACTCGAGGGAAACCAGAGCGCCCTTTTCGGGGATCGCCTGCGAGAAGGGGACCTGGACCCGCACGACGGTGTCGCCCAGGGCGCTGATTCGCACGACCGCGGTGCGCGTGGCGCCGGCGAACACGACGGTATCGAGGACACCTTCAATGACCGAATTGCGGTCCCATCGCGTCTGCCGCAGTTCCAGATGCTCCGGACGGAGCGCAAGCTGGTAGAGCTGCCCCGGTGTTGGACGATCCGATGCCCGCCGGCTGACGGAGATCGGCGCCGACGATCCTCTGAGGACCACCACGGCGCTGTTCTCGTCGCAGGAAACGACCGTCACGGGCAAGAAATTGATCGACCCGACAAAGTCCGCGACGAAAGCGTTCCGCGGGTCCTGGTAAAGCTCGTCCGGGGCGCCGATCTGCTGAAGCGTGCCGTGATGCATCACCGCGACGCGGTTCGACATCGTGAGCGCTTCCTCCTGGTCGTGCGTGACATAGACGACGGTTGCGCCAAGCCGCTCCTGGATTCGCTTGATCTCAAGCTGCATCGCCTCGCGCAACTTCTTGTCCAGCGCACCGAGTGGCTCGTCCATGAGAATGACCGGCGGATTGAACACCAGTGCGCGTGCCACGGCCACGCGCTGCTGCTGCCCGCCGGACAGCTGGTGAGGATAACGATCTTCGAGGCCTTCCAGCTGGACCAGGTCAAGCATCTCTGCCACGCGTCGGCGTCCGTCCGGCGTCTTGGACACGCCGCGCATGCGCAAGGGGAATGCGATGTTTTCTCGCACCGTCATGTGCGGGAACAGGGCATATCGCTGAAACACCATGCCGATGTTGCGCAGGTGCGGCGCAGCCGAGGTGATGTCCTGGCTCGCAATCTGGATCGTCCCGGTGCTGGGATGTTCGAAGCCTGCAATCATCGTGAGCAACGACGTCTTGCCGGAACCGGACGGCCCCACAATGGAGACGAATTCGCCGGCGTGGATCTCGAGCGTCGTATTCCTGACGGCTTCCACAGCCCCATAGGCCTTCGAGATGCCCGATAGCGTCAAACTCTTTCCAATCAACTTGTCCCCCAATCGATGTGCTGAAAGCCCCGTGCGGCGACCGGCGACGCGCTTGCGTGCCGTCCGGCTGGCTGCGGGCGCTGGACATGTGACATCAGGTCCGCGACGCGGTAGTGTTGATGCGACATAACTTTGCAAAACCTTCACAATGCATTTTTTGTTGCAACAAAAATGGGCCGTGTCAACCATCTTGGGATGTAAAATGATTGATGATGAAACCGACGGCATGAAAAGCGCCGTGAATCCGCGCCTCGGCGAGGCTGCTTATGACGCGCTAAAGGATCGGATCAGCAGGGGTGTCTACAGGCCTGGCGATAAGCTGACCGTCCGCTCTGTCGCGGAGACCCTTGGTGTCAGTTCGACCCCGGCGCGCGATGCCATCAACAGGCTGACGGCCGAAAACGCTTTGGTCTATGCGGGCCCCAAGACGGTGATCATTCCCGTCCTGTCGGAGTTCGATCTGAGGGAGGTGACCGTCGTGCGAATAGCCCTTGAGGGGTTGGCGGCGGAGGAGGCTGCCAAAAACTGCGGCGCCTCAGACGTTGAGAGGCTTAAAGCCCTGCAAATCCAGATCAACGAGGGATTGGGGCGGCGCGATTACGCGTCCGTTCTCTGGCATAACAAGGAGTTTCATTTTCATGTCTATGGGCGCGCGGGCCTGCCTCGGCTTGTCGGCCTGATCGAGGCCCAGTGGCTGCGCGTGGGCCCCTCGTTCTACGGCCTCTATCCTGAATTCGCTGAGGAGCGGTACGGCGTGCGCAACCACGAAATGGTCATCGACGCGATCGAGGAGGGGGATGGCCGCGCCCTGCGCGCCGCCTTCGAGAGCGACATTCGCATCGGTTATCTGCGGCTGCGAAGCGCTGTGAGGGCGCGCACCTCCGCCTAGCGACGTTTTTTGTCGCATCGCATTGACACACGGCTATTTTGTTGCAACAAAAATACGAAGCTTTCACAAAGTCTCGTTTTTTGCAGCAAGGATAGCCAGATGCTCACAGAACCGGCCGACGACGAGGAGTTAGTGCACTCCCGGTCCGTCGATCTCTATCAGCGCGGACACGCCGTCTTTCCAGGCGGGGTGACGCGCGCAACGATCGACAAGGATCCTCATCCGATCTACGCAGCGCGCGGAGAAGGCGCTTATCTCGTCGATGTCGACGACGCGCGCCTCCTCGACCTCAACAACAACTTCACCACGCTTCTCCACGGGCACGGTTACGACCCGGTGATGGAAGCCGTCAGCGCGTTGCTGTCGACGGGAACCTGCTTCTCCAACCCGACGCGGCACGAGATTGCGCTCGCTGAACTCCTGACCTCAAGACTTCCGAGCGTCGATCGGATCCGATTTGTAAATACCGGCACCGAAGCCGTCATGTTCGCCATCAAGGCGGCGAGAGCCTTCACCGGCCGTTCCGCCATCGCCCGTTTCGCCGGCGCCTACCACGGCGCCTACGACTGGGCCGAGGCCGGCCAGAACGGTTTTGAAGCCGATGATGCGGGGCGCCGCAAGGCGCGCCTTGCCTATCAGGGCGCCCCCAGTGCGGTAGCGAGCGATGTTCTGGTGTTGGACTTCAATGATGCCGATGCGGTCGAGGATGCCTTGACGGCGAATGCCGACCGCCTCGCCGCAGTGCTCATCGACCCGATGCCCAGCCGGGCCGGGCTCATCGCGCCAACACAGGACTTCATCGACCGCCTCACGACCGTGGCCGGACGGCACGGCATCCTTATCATTGCGGACGAAGTGCTCAATTTGCGGCAGAGCTTTGCCGGGGCTTCTGCCCGCTACGGCCTGAAGCCTGATCTCCTCGTCGCCGGCAAGATCATTGGCGGCGGATTCCCGATCGGCGCGGTCGGGGGCCGTGCGAATGTCATGGCGGTCTTCGGTGGCGACCGACGGTCCCCATTGGTGTCGCAGGGGGGCACCTTCTCGGCAAACCCCGTGTCCATGGTGGCGGGCCGCGTCGCCATGGAGGCGGCGACGCCGGAAATGTTCGATCGGCTGGAGCAACAGGGAGACCGCCTTCGCGAGCAACTCGCACAAGTCATCCGCAAGCACCGCGCCCCGTTTTCGGTGACCGGGGCGGCCTCCCTGTTCCGCCTTCATCCCAAGCCTGAGCCGCCCCGCTCCTGGGCGGCGGCGGTTCAAACGCCCGGCGAGGTGGCCACAATGCGCAGTCTCAGCCGGTTCCTGCGAGACGAAGGTGTTTTGCTGCCGCATGATGCGGCGGCTTGCCTCTCGTCCCCCATGACCGATGCGGACCTCGACCTGATGGCCGCAGCGTTCGACAAATTTCTCGCAAACCATCGTTTTGCAAGCCAGGAGGCTCAGCTTTGACCACCACGAACATCAACGAAACCGTCGCCGAATGCATCGCCAGGGCCCTGAAGCGTCACGGCGTCGATACCCTCTTCGCGCAAAGCCTTCCGTCTGCGGTCGTGCTTGCTGCTGAAGCCATCGGAATTCGCCAGATCGCCTACCGGCAGGAAAACATGGGTGGCGCCATGGCGGACGGCTACGCGCGAATCTCCGGCAGGGTCGGCGTGGTCGCGGCGCAGAACGGGCCGGCGGCGACGCTGCTGGTCGCGCCCCTGGCCGAGGCCCTGAAGGCAAGCATACCCCTCGTGGCTCTCGTGCAGGACGTCGAACGGGTCCAGACGGACAAGAATGCGTTTCAGGATTTCGACCAGGTCGCGCTGTTCCAATCCTGCACGAAATGGGTCCGCAGGGTTCAGGTCGAAGCGCGTGTCGAAGACTATATCGATGCCGCGTTCACCGCGGCCACATCCGGGCGCCCAGGTCCTGTCGCTCTCCTTCTGCCCGCGGACCTGCTGCGCGCCGAAATTCGGCATCCCGAGTGCCGCCGAACCGCAAACCTCGGCGTCTGGCCGCTCGATCGCGCCCGCCCGTGCGATGAGGCCCTGGGGCAGGCTGCCCAATGGATCGTCGAGGCCGAGCGTCCCATCCTCATCGCGGGCGGCGGTGTACATGCCGCCGGCGCGGCTGCCGCGCTCTCGCGTCTACAAGAGCTCGCAAGCCTTCCGGTGTGCACGACGAATATGGGCAAGGGCGCCGTCGACGAGCATCATCCCCTCTCCGCAGGCGTGCTCGGCGCATTGACGGGGCCGCGGTCACTGGGCGCCTTCACGCGCACGTTCGTTGAAACGGCGGACCTGGTCGTCTTGGTAGGGACACGGACCAACCAGAACGGCACCGATAGCTGGCGTCAGATCTCCCCGACCGCGCGCATCATCCATATCGATGTGGATCCGTGCGAGATCGGCCGCACCTATGAGGCCCTCCGCCTCGTCGGCGATGCGGCGATCACGATCGAGGCGCTTGCCGATGCGATCGCGCCGATGGACCTCGACAAGAGAAGGGCACGGCGTGGCGAGCTTGAACGTGAGATCGCCAGATGCTGGTCTTCGTTCGAGGAGGCGCGCAGAAGCGTCTATGAATCCGACAGTTCACCGATCCGGCCGGAACGGATCATGCGTGAGCTGCAGCCGTGGCTGGACCAGGGGCTCACGATGGTCGCGGACGCGAGCTATTCGTCCATGTGGGTGACCGGCCAGCTGCGCGCGCCGAAGGCGGGGGCGCGGTTCATTACGCCGCGGGGACTTGCGGGCCTCGGCTGGGGCCTCCCGCTGGCTGTCGGTGCGAAGCTTGCTCGCCCGGGGAGCCCTGTCGTGGCGCTCGTGGGAGACGGCGGGTTCGCGCACAGCTGGGCCGAGATGGAGACGATCGTCCGTCTTCACATCCCGGTGACGATCATCGTTCTCAACAACGGCATTCTCGGATTCCAGCGCGATGCCGAGACCGTCAAGTTCGGACGCTTCACCACGGCATGCCATTTTTCCCCGGTCGAGCACACCGCGATCGCGCAAGCGTGCGGGTGCGATGCGGCCTATGTGAGCGATCCAAGCCAGCTGGCGACCGTGCTTGAACGCGCGATCGGATCAAATCGGCCTAACCTTATCGAGGTGGTGACCGACCCTGACGCGCATCCGCCGCTTTCCCTTTTTGCTGCAATGGACGAGGCCGCGTGATCGAGAGCCAACAAGCACCTGTCGCGATCGTGACGGGCGGAAGCACCGGTATCGGGCTTTCGACCGTCACGGCCCTCTTGGCCGCGGGTTACAAGGTCGCCTTCTTCAGCCAGAACGCGCCGCATATCCAACAGGCCGAGGACACGTTGCGAACAACGGCTGACGGCTCAGCGATCCTGACCGCATGCGTCGATGTCAGATCCAAGCCCGCGGTGGACGCGTTTTTCGCCTTGGTCGACGCGCGCTGGGGGCGGATCGACGCTTTGGTCTGCAACGCCGGCATTTCTCCAAAAGGCGTCCATGGCGCCGTGCCGTTTGAAGACGTCGACGCCGCGCAGTGGCATGACGTTCTCAGCGTCAACCTCACGGGGGCGGTCTGGTGTTGCCAGGCCGCCCTGAAACGCATGAAGCCAAGCGGTCACGGCCGCATCGTCCTCATCGGATCGGTGGCCGGAAGGACAATTCCCAAGATTGCGGGCGCGCCTTACGTGGCCTCGAAAGCGGCGCTCGCGGGGCTTGCAAGGTCGATGATCGCCACATGCAACGGGTCTGCGATCACCGTCAACATCGTCGCGCCGGGCCGGATCGCCACGGACATGGCGGGCGACCCTACAAGCACCACGAACCTCGAGGCGCTAAGACGGATCCCCGTTGGGCGCCTGGGGACCGGTGCGGACGTCGCCGCCCTCATACGGTTTCTGCTTTCCGACGAAGCCGGCTTCATCAACGGCGCGATTATCGATGTGAACGGAGGGGAGTTCGCGCCCCTTTGACGGAGTGTGTGTCATGACCCAAAAGGTGCTCGCCCGATTTGACGACGCGCAGCTCTTCCTCTTCGTTCGACACCTCTTCGCGGTCGAAGGATTTGAGGTCGTGCTCGCCGCCGACAATGATGCCGGCGTTCGGCCGACAGACGCGGACTATCTTGCCGTTGTCATAGACGCTGCGAACCTCGCCTTGCCCGAAAGCCTCATCGAGATCCGCCGCGCGTGCCCTCGGGCGGCGCTTGTCGTCCTGTCCAAAGACAACCAGGGCTTTGACAATATTCTCGGCTGCGACGACCTGCTCCTGACGCGCCCGTTCGATCCGTCAAAGCTTGTCCGGTTCCTGCGCAGACTGAGATATCGCGGCACCACAACGGGATCGTCGTCGGGGTTCGACGGCGCGTTCTCGTTTGCGGATCTCGAAATGAACCTGGCGCGAATGCAGGTTCTCCGGTCCGGGGTGGAAGTGCCGCTGACGCCGCTTCAGTTCAAGCTGTTGCGGCATATGTTGGAACGTCCCGCCGAAGCCTGCAGCCGGGACGAGTTCATCGAACATTGCTGGCCGGAAAACGCCGAGGTGGAGCCGCGCACCGTCGATATTCATCTCGGCCATATCAGGCGGACTTTGAAACGGTTCGGGCCAGATCTCATACGAACCGTCCGCGGGGCGGGCTACGCGCTTCGCGCGCCGGGGGACACCCAGGATGACGAGGTCAGGTCTTCAGACGGTTGAAGACCTCGCCCCACAGCGCGACTTGTTTCTCATCCCCCTCCAGCCACGCGTCCAGCCCGCAATAGGCGACGGCGGTCGGCGCTTCGCGCCCAAACATCTCGATCGCTCCGGCCGTCATTCTGGACGCCTCGGAACGAGCCTCCACGGCCTCCACTGGACCACTGTTTCTCAGATCCCGAAGCTTGATATCGCGCGACACATCGATCTCCAACGCGTCCGGCGATGGATTGACATGGGCTTGAGGGCCGGACGTTGTCGCACATGTGACCTTCGAAAGATCGAGGCCGTGCCGTCCCTGGCGATATGTCATGGAGTTTTAGCGTGGTTGGCAGGCAGCCGCAAGGCAAGGGTGGGGCAGGGGGGCGGAGGACATGCGGGCCGTCCGAAACAGCGCAATCCGACATCACGACCTTACAGTTCTCCTTGAAGGGGTACGCCTGTGGAGGCGCGTTCCACGATTTCGGTTTTGAGCACCACCTTGCGGGCGTCCTGGATTGCACCGTTTAACCGCTCGACCAGCAATTTGGCCACCGTCTCACCGAGACCATAGACGGGTTGACGTACCACGGTCACTGGGGGCGTCGTCACCGACGTCCAGTCTGCGTCGTGGAACGACACCAGCGACAGGTCGTGCGGCACGCCCAGTCCAAGCTCCCGGCACACCTTGAACACGTCAAGGCCGATCACGCTGTCGGACGCGATAACGGCCGTCGGCCGCTGGCCCGATTGCAGCATTGCAGTGACGATCCGATGCGTGTGCTCCGGCGTGATGGCGCCGACATGGACCCATTGCTCCATGCCTGTGAGGCCAGCATCCCGGCAGGCGCCGAGAAACCCTTCGATCCGTCGCCGCACGGATCCGGTGTTGATGTCTTTTGCCGTGCGGAAGCGGTGATCGGGCGTGTCGCACGCCGTAAGATAAGCAATCTTGCGATGACCGAGCGAGATGAGCCGGCGGGTGACGGCCTCAGCCGCGTGTCGATCGTCGGCGATGACAGTGTCGACCTCAAGCTCGTCGCTTCCCCGATCCAGCAGCGCAAGCGGGAGGCCGGAGCGGGAGGCCTCGCGCAAATGCTCGACATCGCTCTCCTTGGCCGGCGAGACGATCAGGCCGTCAACGCGTTTTGCCAGCAAGGTTCGGATCGCCGCCTTCTCAGCCGCGACATCTTCGCCCGAATTGATGAGGATGACGGTAAAGCCTGCCTGGCGCGCCACATCGGTGATCCCGCGCACGGCCAGGCTGAAGAACGGGTTTTCGATATCGCCGACCACGACGCCGATCGTGCCCGAGCGGCCAGTCGTCATGCTGCGGGCCAGTTCATTCGGTCGGTAGTCGAGCGCGCGCGCCGCGGCGGTCACGGCCTCGCGCACCCGATCGCTGACCGTTCCATAGCCGCCGAGCACGCGGGCGGCGGTCGCCTTTGAGACGCCCGCCATGTGCGCGACATCGGCCACGGTGACTGAGGTGTTTCGAGGCGGGCTTTGATCCATGAGCGCTAGCCTTACAAGAGATGTTGACGACTGGCAAATGCGAAGATAACAATTGTCAAAAGCCAATGAGACCGGTCTCTTTTTATTTGAGACCGGTCTCAATCATAAGAAGCGGTCAATCAAGCTAGCGAAGCGCACGGCCGGACGCGTGGTTCATACCGCCGTCAGGATGGGATTCCGTGTGCCTTGAAAACGGTGCAGACACCACCAGAGGAGACGAACCAAATGCAATTTTCCAGATCTCTGATTTCCCCTTTCGCCCGGTTGCGGGCCGGCGCTATCGCGATGGCGTTTGGCGTGCTGGCAGGCGCCATGACGCCGGCGCTCGCTGAGGACAATCCGCTTGGCCTCATCGATCCCGGCGTCATCAGCGTCGGGACGATGGGCGATGCCAAGCCCTATGCCTTCACGACCGCCGACGGCAGCTTTACCGGCTTCGACATCGAGCTTTTCCTGAACATCGCGGAGCGTCTGGGTTACAAGAAGGAGCAGGTGATCTTTACCGGGCAGGAATTCTCCGCGCTAATGCCGTCGGTCGCCAACAGCCGCTTCGACGTCGCCGCCGCTGCGATCGGCACGACGGAAAAGCGCAAGGAGACCGTCGACTTCTCCGACGGCTATCTCGCTGGATTTCTGACGGTGCTGACGTCCGATGCCAGTATCACCGATCCCGCCGGCCTCAAGGGCAAGCGCCTCGGCGTCGTGCAGGGAACGCTCCAGGAAATCTATGCCGAGAAGAACTTCGCCGGGGCGGATCTCGTCAAATTCCCCGACAACAACTCCGCCGTCTCCGCACTCAACAATGGCACGGTCGATGCGCATTTCCTCGATTACGAGGCCGCCAAGGACTACGCGGCGCGCTATCCCGAGCTGAAGGTCGGCGTCAACATCCCGAGCTTCGACGCGCCCGCCGGTTTCGTCGTTCGCAAAGGCAATGACGCCTTACGCGAAGCGCTGAACAAGGGCCTCAAGGCCGCCATGCAGGACGGCACCTGGAAGACCCTGCACGAAAAATGGTTCCCGGGCACCCCGATGCCGGATGCATATCTTCCCAAGCAGTGATGCCGCCTTGCCGGTCCGGCCTCTCGGTGCGGACCGGTCTTTCTCTCAAGGGACCTCCCGATGAACTGGCTTGAAAACCTGCGCCGCAGCTTCCTCGACTGGAACGCGATGGCAGAAGTGCTGCCGACCATGATCACGGTCGGGCTGAAGAACACGCTTATCCTTGCCGCCGCCTCGACGGTGCTCGGCGTCGTCATCGGCATGGTGCTCGCCATCATGGGCATTTCCAGGTCACCCTGGCTGCGCATTCCGGCGCGGCTCTACACGGATATCTTTCGCGGCCTGCCGGCGATCGTCACCATCCTGCTGATTGGCCAGGGCTTTGCGCGCATCGGGCGCGAACTGTTCGGTCCGTCGCCTTACCCGCTCGGCATCCTCGCGCTCAGCCTGATCGCCGGCGCTTATATAGGCGAGATCTTCCGCTCGGGCATCCAGAGCGTCGATCGCGGCCAGATGGAGGCCTGCCGCGCGTTGTCCATGAGCTACGGCCAGGGCATGCGGCTCATCGTCGTGCCGCAGGGCGTGCGCCGTGTGCTCCCGGCGCTCGTCAACCAGTTCATCGGCAACGTCAAGGATTCGAGCCTCGTCTATTTCCTCGGCCTGCTCGCGTCCGAGCGCGAAATCTTCCGCGTCGGGCAGGACCAGGCCGTCGTCACAGGCAATCTCTCGCCCCTTCTTCTGGCGGGTGTCTTCTATCTCGTCGTCACCGTGCCGCTCACCCATGTGGTCAACGCCATCGACAACCGCCTGCGCATCGGCAAGCAGCGCCCGGCAATCATCACCAGCGGCTTGGAGGAAGTCAGCGAACTCGACGGCGCCGGCCGCGCCTCCGGCACCGCGTTCAAGGGCGGCAGCCTCGATGTGCGCAATCTGGGCATGGCCTATGGCGAGCTCGATGTCCTCAAGGGCGTCGACCTCTCGGTCAAACCCGGCAGCGTGACCTGCATCATCGGCCCCTCGGGCTCCGGCAAGTCCACATTGCTGCGCGGGCTGAACCGCCTCGTCGAACCGAAGAGCGGCGACATCCTGATCGATGGTGAGAGCATCCTCGCCATGAAACCGGAGACGCTCCGCCGGCGGGTCGGCATGGTGTTCCAGCATTTCAATCTCTTTCCCGACCACACAGCGCTGGAAAACGTCATGCTCTCGCTGACGAAGATCAAAGGCCTTTCCAAAGCGGAGGCCGAGCGCATCGCCAAGGCGCGGCTTGCCGATGTCGGCCTCGCCAGCCGCCAGCATCACCGTCCTGGCGGTTTGTCGGGCGGCCAGCAGCAACGTGTCGCCATTGCGCGAGCCCTCGCCATGGAGCCGGAAGTCATCCTCTTCGACGAGGTAACGAGCGCGCTCGACCCCGAACTGGTCAAGGGCGTGCTCAACCTGATGGCCGATCTCGGCAAGCGCGGCATGACCATGGTCGTCGTCACGCACGAAATGGGCTTTGCCCGCCGGGTCGCCGACCAAGTCGTCTTCATGGACGAAGGGCGCGTGGTGGAAGCCGGCACGCCCGAGGCGATATTCGACAATCCACAAAGCCCGCGTCTGCAGCGCTTCCTCGCGGAAGTGCTCTGAGCCGGGCTAGGAGGAACCCAATGACACGAAGAATACGATGGGGGGTGCTCGGCTGCGCTGGTATTGCCGCCAAAGCAGTGATCCCCGCCATCCAGTCCAGCCGCTTGGGCCGTGTAACCGCCATCGCCTCGCGCGATGCGGATCGGGCAGCGCAGATGGCCGCCCGTTTCGGCATCGACCGGGCTTATGGCAGTTATGAGGACTTGCTGGCCGATCCGCAAATCGATGCGATCTACAATCCGCTGCCCAATCACCTGCATGTCCCGATGACACTCCGGGCGCTGGCGCATGGCAAGCCGGTACTGTGCGAAAAGCCGATCGCCCTCGACGCCGCCCAGGCGAGAGAACTCCTCGCTGCGCAGGAGGCGGCTGGCGTACCCGTCGCCGAAGCCTTCATGGTGCGCCATCATCCCCAGTGGACGAAGGCGCGTGCGCTGATCGCTGAGGGCCGGCTCGGGAAGGTGCGGGCCATCCAGACGATTTTCGCCTACTATCTCGACGACCCCGCGAACGTGCGCAACCAGGCAGATATCGGTGGCGGCGGCCTTTTCGACGTCGGCTGCTATGCGGTCAATACCGCG
This sequence comes from Shinella sp. G-2, assembly GCF_050172695.1. Lineage (NCBI taxonomy): Bacteria > Pseudomonadati > Pseudomonadota > Alphaproteobacteria > Hyphomicrobiales > Rhizobiaceae > Shinella > Shinella sp. G-2. The sequence goes on from NZ_JBBEYH010000007.1 coordinate 83,619, forward strand.
CGCTTTCTGTTCGACGCCGAACCGCTGCGGGCAATCGCCCTGATGGAGCGGGATCCGGTCTTCCGCACGGATCGCCTGACGAGCGGGTTGCTCGCGTTTTCGCAAGGACGGCAGCTTGCCTTCACCTGCTCGACACAGCTGGCGCTCACCCAGAAGATTACGGTGCTCGGGACCCGCGGGCGCCTGGAAATACCGACCCCCTTCAACGCGCCCACCGATCAGACAACGGTGCTGGTGCTCGACGACGGCCGCGATCTTGCCAGCGGAGGCCGCGAGGAAATCTTGATCGAACCGGCCGACCAGTACCGCGAGCAGGCCGATGCCTTTGCGCAAGCCGTTCTCTCCGGCACGCCGCTTGTTGCAGGCCTGGAGGATGCGATCGCCAACATGAAGGCGATTGACGCGCTTTTCCGCTCCGCCGTGAGCGGTCGCTGGGAAGAGCCTTGATCTCCCTCACCATCCGCATGCCCAACCGATCGAAAGACACCATCATGACCGACACTACCATTTCCTCTGCCGTCATCATTGGCGCCGGCATCTTTGGCGTTTCCACCGGCGTCCAGCTTGCGCGACGCGGTGTCCGCGTGACCATTGTCAATGACGGCCCGCCGGCGAACGGCGCTTCCGGCCGCTCGCTGTCCTGGCTGAACTCGGCGCGGATGCGCTCGGAGCCCTATCATCGGCTGCGTATGGCGGGTATCGACCGTTACCGCACGCTCGCTGCACAACACCCGGGCGCCGACTGGCTCCGTTTCGAAGGTGGTCTCACCTGGGATGCGGATGACGACCGCAACGAGATCGACGCGGCCTATCGCCACGAAGTCTCGCTTGCCTATGATGCGCAAAGAGTGTCGCCGGCCGAAGCCGCCGGCATTACCCCTGGGCTCGACGCCCGGGCGATCACGCCACAGGGGGCAATCTTCAATCCCGGCGAAGGCTGGGTGGACCTGCCAACCTTGATCGACGTGCTTCTCAAGGAGTTTTCCGCGCGCGGCGGTGTGCTGGTAACCGAGCGGGGAGCCGCTCAGGTCATCATCGAAGCCGGCCGGGCGGTCGGCGCGGAAACGGCGGACGGCACGCGTTTCCTGGCCGACGCCGTTGTGTTGGCCACGGGCCCCGCCGTGCCGAGGATGGCGGCGGAGAACGGGCAAACCATCGCCGACGGTACTCCGGTCGCCCTCCTCGTGCAGACAAAGCCGCTTGCCCACCCCCTGCGCGCCGTCTTGAACACGCCGCGTGTTGCCGTTCGCCCGGCGCCCGGCGGCAGCTTCTCGATCGACGCGGACTGGGCTGCCGACGAGGGCGTGAAGCCGCGTCCAGACGGCGGATACGATATCGACCAGCGCGTCGTTGCGGCCCTCTTGGATGAGGCGGCAAAGGTCATGGAGGGTAATCCGAAGCTGGAGGTGGCAACGATTGGTGTCGGCGGCAAGCCGATCCCCGGCGACGGCGAGCCGGTGATCGGTGCCCTTCGAGACATTCCCGGCTATTACGTGGCCTTCAGCCACAGCGGCGCGACGCTTGGACTCATCGTCGGCGAGTTGCTCGCCTACGAGGTGGCGACAGGTGCCGAGCACCCCATGTTGGCGACGTTCCGCCCGGAGCGGTTTACCGAGCGCTGAGTCAGCCTCGGCGCGCTTCGAAAACACGAACCCGCCGTCACGCGGCGGGACTTCGACCCAGTCGGGGCCCTATGCGTTGCCGTCCTGGCATTGGTGGGCGCAAGGCCGAGGGATCACGTCCTTTCCGGACGAACGTCGCCGGAGGTGAGACACGTTCACTCTTCAGCCTGAACGGCCGCGCCCGATACGGCTGCGGCCAGCGCCCTTATCGCGGCGGCATGAGCCGGTGTGCGTGCCCGGGAAAAAAGGACGATTTCTGAAGCCGGCAACGGCGGCAGACCGAACTCTGCGCCGCGGTCGGGCAGACCACGGGCGCAGATATCTCCCATGGGGGCGACGCCGGCCTCCGCAAGAAGTCCTTCGTGAAGCGCCGCACAGCTGCCAGCGCTGAAGGCGTCGCGCCACGCCACACCGGCCCTTTGAAGCTCTGCCACGGCAATTTCTCGAACCCCGCATCCGGATCCGAGGGAAACCAGCGGGACGGCGCTGTTCGAGCGCGGCCGCCAACCGGGAGCCGCGCGCCATCCGAGCCTGTCCGAGCGCAGGATCTCGCCGTCGGAACCACCGCCGTTCCGCCGGATAATCGCGGCGTCCGCACGCCCAGATGCGAATACATCCTTCACATCGAGCGAGAAGCCGACGCTCACGTCGATCATCGCATTGTTGGGAAGCGACAAGCGAATTGCCTTTATGGCTGCCGAGAGGCGTTCGCCGATTGCGTGGTCGCTGGCAGCGAGTGAGAAATGCACGGGTGTTTCGTCGCCGAAGGTCAGCGCTTCCTCGTGCTTGGCGAGCAGTTCTCGCGCCTTCGGCAGAAAGACCTTGCCGTCTTCCGTCAGCCGCAGGTGTCGCGGCGTGCGGTCTATCAGCCGCCTGCCGATGCGATGTTCCAGCGTCTTCAGCTTCTGGCTCACCACCGGCTGCACGGTTCCTGCCGCCTCGGCGGCCTTCGTCAGGCTGCCGAGCTCAACGGAGAGAATGAACAGACGCACGCTTTCGAGGTCAATCATAAGAAATCACTATGGATGGAATATTTATGGACATCTTCTCATTATGATCGAGCGCGCGCAAGGTCCTCGGGCAACAAGGAGATGACCCATGCCCATGATCAAAGCCCGCTACACGAAGCCCCAGGACGGACGCGACCCCAAGCGCGACGTTGCAGCAATGCTGTCGCGTGTAACCGCCGAAATCCTCCATAAGGATCCCGCTGTCACCGCGGTTCTCGTCGAGAGCGCCGAACCCGATGACTGGATCATTGCCGGCTCGAGCGTCGGCGACCTGAAGCTCGGAACGTTCTATGTCGAGGTCTCGATCACCGAGCACACGAACCTCAAGGACGAGACGACCGTGTGGGTCCGGCGCGTCTATGACGAGATGAATGCGCTGGTCGGTCCAGTGCATGAGGCGAGCTACGTCCTGGTCCATGCGGTCGATGGCGATGCCTACGGCTATGGCGGTCTGACACAGAATCTGCGATGGGCGCGCAAGCACGGATAAACGTACGGCCAAAAAGGCCGGGGAAAAGGCGAGGGTGACATGCCGACCTACGAACTGGCAGCCGTTGGCGCCGCGACCTGTTGGGCGCTCACGGGACTTCTGTCTGCGAGACCGGCCGGTCATCTCGGAGCCTTGGCCTTCAACAGGACGCGGCAGCTCTTTGTCGCCTGCCTCCTCGGCCTCTACGTTCTTGCGTCGGGCACATGGCGGGAACTGCAGCCCGACGTGCTGTGGCCTCTCCTCCTGTCCGGCTTCATCGGCATCTTTGTCGGCGACACGCTTCTCTTTACCTGCCTGAACCGGCTGGGGCCGCGCCGCTCGGGAATTCTGTTCGCCCTCAACGCTCCTATGGCCGCGCTTCTCGGCTGGCTGGTGCTTGGTGAAGAGCTGTCCGGTGGTGCTGTCGTTGGCATAGCCCTGACCCTCTGCGGCGTGCTGCTCGCGATCCTCTTCGGCAAACGCAAGGCGCAACTGCACGAATGGGAAACCGTGAAAGGAACGCTCTGGATTGGCGTGCTCGTCGGCGTTCTAGCCGCGCTCAGCCAGGCGGTTGGCTCCCTGATCGCAAGGCCCGTCATGGCGATTGGGGTCGATCCCGTTGCTGCGTCGATGCTGCGCGTTGCGGTCGCCGCCCTCTGCCTGACGGCACTTACCCAGTTGCCGATCGAGGCGGTTCGGCCAAAAGGTCCGCTGACCACAGGCGTTTTTGTCCAAACGGCCTTGACGGGGATCATCGCTCTGGCCTTCGGTATGACGCTCCTTCTGTTTGCGCTTTCAGGCGGCAAGGTCGGCATCGTTTCGACGCTCTCTGCGACCACACCTGTAATCATCCTGCCGATGCTCTGGCTGAAGACCCGTGAAGCACCCGCACCCGGTGCGTGGGCTGGCGCTGCACTTGTCGTGGCCGGAATGGCGCTGATCTTTTGGAAATAGGCTGCGGGTTTATATTCGACTGTCTCGCTCGTCTCGTAGCGCGTCAATGGAGCCCCTGCCGGGAGATCAGGCCATACGTGTGATTCCTGGAAGCAGTCAGGCCTGCTATTCGAGTGGTGATGTCAGGGCGAAACCTCCTGCCGGAGAGCGCGCTTGCCGGTTTCGCTTTCAAGCCGCGTAGAAAATCAAGGGCACTTGGCAGCAGGGACTCTAAGCATCGAGCAGAGCGAAGAGAATAGACACCCGCACCCAGAAACCTCCCGGCAAACGCCATTTTGTCTCGACAGGTAGGGGCGGGCATCCACGCTGTGCGATAGCTAGTGCGCCAGCATTTCGTCGACGATTTGTTTTCCGCTAAGGTCGGCAGGATAATAGGTCGGCCAGTTGGTCACCTCGTTGAGCAGCGCTGAACGATCGTTTCCCCAATAGAGATGGTAATGGTCCGCCCTGGTCGGCGCGATGATATGGTCACTGAACTGGATGAAGTCAGGTGCCGAGCTGTCCCCTTCAATTTTCTGGAATATGAAGCGGACGCCGCGATTGCCCTTCTTATAGGTCAGGATTTCGTGACCATCGCTCTCGTAGTGTCCGCTCACGGATTGCTTGCCGCGGTAGAAGGTCACCCGTTTGCCCTCGATCACGATGCGATCGACATCGGTCTTATAGCCAACGTCATAATAGGCGCGGTACTCGGCTGCCGTTTTCTCTCCCTGTTTTGCCTTTTCCGTCATGACCTGGTCGAGGGTTCCGTCGACGAGATACGGATAGACGGACTGCCAGTCACCCTCCCAATCGGAAAGAAGTCGCGGCTTCACGTCGCTGTCCTTGAAATAGCCTTTGTAGACCGCGCCTGTTTCACCGTGCGTATGAGTGTGCTTATGTGCCGAGGACGCGTGAGCGCCTTGCATACCGATGGCGCCGAGTGCCGCTAGAATCGTCAGCACCTTACCGACGGTTTTGATCGTTCTGTCCATGGGTCTTGCCTTTGTCCTGATACCGCATCTATGTCTTAATGTAATAACATTACATAGCGCGTCATAGCCGGTCAGACGTGTGGATGCAAGGGTCACAGACGAATGTCTGCGGCACCCTCGCAGTTTGGTTTCGGCAGGTTTTTGCTTTGCCGTGCATGTTGCGCCCGCAAATCACGCACCTGACTACGCTGCTCCGCGCGCGCGGTGTGGATTGGTTGCCGGGCCATATACGGGACGCGCGTGCTTGATAGGACAAGGTAGCTGACCAGAAAATGGCGCAGAAACGAGAACGCTCCTGCGCCAGTCAGCCTAGGGATTGCCGTCTATTCAGTCAGCCCCGCCTGATAGCGGCCCCAATTGGCGACGATGTCCTGGGCGAGAGCATTGCCGACCAGGAAGGCATTCTGGGTGGCAGGACCGAAGCCGCCGGACTTCGCCGTCAACGACTCCGCCGTGTTTTGGCCCTCGTGCGGTCGGTCGAAGTTCGATGCGGTGCGAAGGACTGCGATCCGGTTGAAATCAAGCCGTCCGGCCTCCGCGGCGCGGCTGAGCGCGGCCAGGGTGGCATTGTCCTCCATCTGGCTCGTGCAATAGTCCGCCTTTCCATCCGTGAGGAGCTTTGCATGCGCGGCCAGTTCGGTCGCAACGCCCGCACCGTGCCAATAGGTATCGGCCGAGACGGTCGTGCAACTCGTCACCGCCGGCTTGGCCTTGGCGACAGGCTGCGAATAGAGTGTGCGATAGGCGGCGGCGGTCTCGCCGTCGGCGAGCGCAACATTGCGGCTTGCGGCAAGTGCTGCATCCAGCAAGGCCTTGTTCATTTCATAGACCTCCGTTCCGGCGCCCCAGACCTGCTTTTCGCCCGGTGCCTTCGCACCGAGTTCGACGACGGTCGATGTCCATCCGGCGGGAACCTCGGACGCAGCCATGCGGTGGAAAAGGCCGCCGTCGACGACATAGTCGGCCCAAGCCGCCGAGCCTAGAGTACCCTTGGAAGGGTCGATCCCGGCAATGCCCGCGACGATGAAATAGGTCTTCGACAGATCGAACTTGTCCGATAGCGCAACAGCGGCAGTGGACGCGGCCGCATTGGCAAAGCCCATCGTGGTTGTCATGACACAGAGGTCGTCATTGCAGGCAACGTCGGGCGCACTCTTGGCAAGCCCTGGCACAGTGATGTGCTTGGGCAGTTTCAAGTTGTCGAGCCACGGCTTGGTTTCCTCACTGAACATGGTGATCACCAGGACCTTGGGGGCAATGACCTCGGCATGGGCGATCATCGGAAACGCGAATGCCATCGTCAACAATGCAAGTTTGTTCATCTGTCCACCTTCTCATGGTCGTTGCTGCGCCTGTCCCGTAGCCATGGAGTGGCACCTCAAGCGCAAGCTGAGGAAAAGGCTAGGAACAACCTCGGTCCTTGGCAAGATTTGATTGCAGGGAACGTGCGCTCGCTTCCACCCCACGTCGGGAGCGCCTGGTCAACCAAAAGCTCAACCCCGAACATAAAGTTCCATAAGCTATCTTACCTGATTTTCGGGGTGTAATGGGTACATTCTATTTCCAAGTGCGACATGCCAATAAAAACAGAGGCTTCTGAGGTTGAGACCCGCGTCGGGCCGGTGCGGCATAACAATGGAAATGGCGCGCCTACGTGTCGAGCGACTGTGTCCAACCTGGCTTTTAGCGGGGCGGTGAGTGCTGGCGGTGGCGGTGCCAAGGTCCTCAATACGGTCCAGCAGTCGTCGGTCGGAAAGACCATTTATCTGGTCCATGTCGAACGCGATCTTCCGCTAGTCTACGGGCGATAAAAATGAAAATAAAATATAGTTTATAGCGTGCGCTGTTGCATCACCGTGCCGGCGAGATGCTTCGAGACTAAATTCAGGCTTTGGAAGCGTTAGCGTCCATCATCAGGTCCTTCAGCGGAACCTTCAGATTGAGGCTGATCCGCGTGATGACTTGCAGGGACGGGTTCGCAGTCGCGTTGAGGATCGCGAAATAAAACGGGGTTGTGATCTCGCAAAGGCGCGCCATCTCAATTTTTGTGAGTTGGCGTTTCTCCCGCTCGCGCTCCATGACCATCGCCATGTTTCGCAGGATCATCATCCCGAGGTCAGTGTCCGGTTTCTTGCGCTTGCTCGTCATGGGCGAATAAACTATAATTTACGAATTGGAATGCTTGTGAGAGAAAGTTGCCCATGTCCGCCAAAGCCCTGCCCGTCATCGTCGGACTGCTTCTGACGGCCGCGGCGCATCCGTTCCCGGCTTCCGCAAGCCAGTGGGGTTGCGAAGTCCTGTTGTGCGCTGCGTCCTCCAATCCGTCCTGGAGGAGCGTTGCCGCCTGTCATCCGCCCATGAACCGGCTGATCTCCGCAATGAAGAAACCGGGATTCGGTTGGCCGACCTGCCCGGAAGGAGGCACGGGAGCGCCAGGCTACGAGAGGTATGCCGAATGCCCGACGGGATACAAGGTCGCAAGCAGCAGGGAGCGCGAGGATGACACCAGAAGCGGCGATCTGTGTGTGAAGACGGTCAATGTTTGCCGGGAAAACAAGCACGGCCTCTACACCTCTGAGCGGCAGCGAGGCTGCATACAAAAGATCTTCATGTCCCGATCCCTCAGGTCGCGGCCTTACTATTTCGACATCAAGAATGACACTTCAGGCCAGATCGAGCGGCATTGGTTCACTCTCAACAGATAGACCGTTTTCCTCGGTTAAGAAAGGTCCTTGCTGCTCCCGGGCACGCCCGGATACTGGCGCCGAACGGGCCTCCCTCTATTGAGCGACACCGGCTGGTCACGTCGGCCGCGCTCGATGCGACCACGAAGCCGGTCTGGTGAACGCCGCTTGGTCAGCCGGGTGCTGCACGCCCGGCGCTGAGGCCCGTCATCGGGCCGCACTTTCCTCTCCGCCCCATGACATCGCCGGCCGTTCGGCTCAAGGGGCAGGCGCGGCATGGCCGCTTGTCGGGCCGGCGAAAAATCGGCTTTCAGCCTGCGGCTGAACCTTCCGTTTTTTCCCCTGCCCGACCCCTTGATCCGCTCGGCCGCCGCCGCGGGGCGGGCTCCCGCCCTCCCCTCTCTGTCCGGAGGAATGTCAGAGGCCATTCCCCGGAGAGACCGGGAAGGCTTCGCCCGAGGGGGCTCCCCTTCGGGAAATCGGGAGAAGGAGACAGAAAATGAGCATCTACACCCAGACCGCCCGTTTCGACACCGGCCGCGCCCTGACCGAAGCAGAGATGCGTCGTATTGCGCCATCGATCTTCGCCGTGACCGCCCATGAGAGCCGGTCTGAGCGCTTCAGGCCCATTCCCACCATCGAGGTGCTTCGCGGACTGATGAGCGAAGGCTTCATGCCGGTCGGCGCCAAGCAGTCCCGTAGCCGCATCGCGGGCAAGGTCGATTTTACCAAGCACCTCATCCGCCTGCGCCGTGTCGATGACGGCAAGGTCTACAATGTCGGGGATACCGTCTGCGAAATCCTCCTGAAGAACGCCAATGACGGAACCAGCGCCTACGAGTTGATGGCTGGGCTCTTCCGCATCCGCTGCCTCAATTCCCTGGTGACGCAGACCGGCACCATCGACGCCATCAAGGTCCGCCATTCCGGAGACGTGCAACACAAGGTCATCGAGGGAACCTATCGCGTCCTCGGTGAAGCCGAACGCACTCTAGCGGCCCCGCAGGATTGGTCGACCCTGCGCATGAGTCCCGAGGAAGCGCGAATTCTCGCGGATGCCGCCCATGTTCTGCGCTTCGCGGACAACGAAGGCGGGACGATCACACCGATCAAGGCGGAGCAATTGCTTGTACCCCGCCGCCATGACGATCGCGCCAACGATCTCTGGACGACCTGGAACGTGGTTCAGGAAAACGCCATCAAGGGCGGATTGCGTGGCGTGGGTCGCGACGATCTCGGCAGGCCGCGCCGCGTCACGTCCCGCGCCGTCAACGGCATCGATCAGGATATCAAACTCAATAAAGCGCTGTGGTTGCTCGGTGAACGGATGGCCGCACTGAAGGCGTGACCTAAAACGGGATGCGCCGTCGGTTGCGGCGGCGCATCGCCCCCTCCCCTCCCCTTCTTTTGGGATCGGCGCTGGCCGGGCGGGTGCCTGCCCTTGCCGCGTCGAGCGGCGCGGGCCAGGCCGAGGGGTGCCCCGGAGCCCCATCCCTCGCGCTCCCTTCCCGCCCCTGGTCCCGGACGATCAAGGTGGAATCGTCCGGCTCCCGTTCCGCCGAACCGATCGCGGATATCGGCATCGCTACAAGCGAACGCGCCAACAGCGCTGGCACCCATTTCTTCCGGGCGGATCGTGCAACAAAGGCCGGGATGCGGGTTCGATGGCGCCTCTTTCAGGATTTCGCTATGGAAGCGCCTGTCCTAGCCTGGCCGGATATCCTGCATGACCGTGCTCCTGTCTCTCCGTTCGCGAGATCAGGCTCGACGTCTCTTCCGGGACGAGGATCCAGGACAAACGTCCTCTGCAAAGAAGCGTATCGGAGAAGAGGGCACGCGCGAACGGCACCGGCTGCAGCTGGTGTCGGAGCTCCGTCTTAGTAGGGGCTATGGATCATCGCCTCCGCGGCCCCCGACGTTAGCCCCACCTGAAGGGATTGCTCATGGCCACCGCCCGGGCCGGTCGGCCGCGCTCTATGCGCGCACGAAGCCGGCCTTGGGCCGTCTCCGCCGGTACCGGTCACGATCGCTTGTCCGGCCGGGTGCTGCGCGCCCGGCGCTGAGGCCCGTCATCGGGCCGCACTTTCCTCTCCGCCCATGACATCGCCCGCCGTTCGGCTCAAGGGGCAGGCGCGGCATGGCCGCTTGTCGGGCCGGCGAAAAATCGGCTTTCCGCCTGCGGCCGAACCTTCCGTTTTTTCCCCTTCCCGACCCCTTGATCCGCCCGGCCGCCGCCGCGGGGCGGGCTCCCGCCCTCCCCTCTCTGTCCGGGGGAATGTCAGAGGCCATTCCCCCGGAAAGACCGGGAAGGCTTCGCCCGAGGGGGGCTCCTCCTCATCGGGAAACGCAACGCAGGAGACAAGCCATGACCGACTTTGCGAACTTCATCCGTATCCATGAAGACAACACCATCAGTGGAAACATCGCTTCCATTTCCTACGATCTCGACGTCACCGGCGAGGCCTACAGCAGCACCAACGAACGGGCACCAGCCTACCGTCTCTTCGCCACATCCCCGCGGGGACGGCGCATCGAAATTGGTGGCATCTGGAAGAAGAAGAACCAGAGCGGGGGCGACTATTTCAGCCTCTCCGTCAACACCGGCCATTGGCGGCTTAACGCCAATCTCGGCCGCTATCCGGGACAGGACGACGAAGACTTGCTCGCCGTCATTCCGTGGGATTGAGGCCGCGGCCGAACCACGAGCTTGCCGAGGGGGACCATTCCCCTTCGGCGGGACACGCTCCCTAAGGTCAAACCGCCTTCGCTTTGTAAAGGCCGTGCACAGAGACACGGCCGGCGAGAGGCAGGATTAGGGAACGCCCGAGACCACGTCGCACCGCGTTGAGAGGGCGCGAGGCCAGCAGAGAGGCTCCCTCCCCTCACCTGCGAGAAATTGCCCTTCCCGGTCATTTGCCTGGTCGGGGCCGCGTCGAGCGGCGCGGACCAGGCCGAGGGGTGCCCCGCAGCCCCACCCCTCGCGCGCCCCTCCCCTCCCCTGCATGCGGAGCGCTGCGAGCGGGGGCAGTCGGTCCCGGCTCGCCCTGCGGGCCGCTATGCTGAGCCTCCTGCGGCTGCCCTCTCTCCGCTCTCGCGCGACGAGAATTCCCGAAATCCCGCCCGTGGGCGGCGCTATGCTGATTTCTCCGATGCTCTCCATCTTCCGAGGACTGCGCCTGCTCGTTTCACATCGCGGCGGCGCGCCTATGCTCTCTCCCCTCCCCTCCCCTCCCCTCCCCTCCCCTCCCTTCCGCGAACGGCGTCGCCTGCTCTTCGAGAGCAGCGCGGTGGCGGATCAAGCCCGCAAGGCATCAAGGATGCCGCGCCTGTTTGTTTCCTATCTGTTCTATCCGGGTTTCGCGGCGGTTCGGTCGTTTTTGATCTTGTGAGGCGGGCGCTGCGCACCCATGGCCGTGGCCCGTGCCGGGCCGCTTGATCTGGTTCGCCCTGACAGCACCGGCCGTCCGGATCAAGGGGCAGGCGCGGCGAGCCGCTTGTCGTATCGGAAAATAAACGGCTTTCACCGCTGCGCGCCGAACCTTCCGTTTTTTCTCCGCCACGACCCCTTGACCCGTACGCCCGCCGCCGTGGGGCGGGCATACGCCCTCCCCCCTCTGTCCGGGGAATGGCAGAGGCCAACCCCCGGACAGACCGGGAGGCTTCGCCCGAGGGGCTTTGCCTTCGGGAAACCAAAAAATCACGGAGATCAACATGACCAACACGACGACAGGAAACGACACCCTTATCGTGGCACTGAACAAGCTCGACCGCGACCCTTTGAACGTTCGCAAGACTTACAGCACGGACGGCATCACGGAGATGGCCGCGAGCATCCGCGCGGACGGCTACCGCATTTTGCAGAACCTCATCATCCGCAAGGGCGACAAGCGCGGGCGCTATCATGTCATCGCGGGTGGTCGGCGCCTTGCCGCCCTTAACCTTCTGGCCGAGGCGGGCGAAATTTCAAAGGACTACCCGGTCGAATGCAAGGAGCGCAGCGCCGATGACGCCACGGAAATCAGCCTGATCGAAAACCTGCAGCGCGAGGCCATGCACCCCGTGGATGAATATGAGGCCTTCCGGGTCATGGCCGAGGCTGGAAAATCCGTCGAAGACATCGCCGCCCGTTTCGGAACGACGGAGACGATGGTCCGCAAGCGCATGGCGCTCGGGCGCGTCTCGCCTACCCTGCTCGACCTCTACCGAAATGAGGATATGAGCTTCCAGCAGCTTTCGGCCTTCACCGTGTGCGACGATCATGAACGGCAGGTGGATGTTTGGAACAGTTTGCCGTCCTGGAACCGAGATCAGCGCACCATTCGTTCTGCGTTGCAGGGTGAAGCCGTCAAAGCGACGGACAAGCGGATGAAATTCATCGGCGGGCTCGACGTCTATGAAGGTGCCGGCGGAGCGGTCAAGCGCGATCTGTTCGATGAGCACAACGGCGGATATGCGCTAGACGTCGCCCTTGTCGATCGGCTTGTCACCGAGCGGCTTGAAGCCGAGGCCGAGGTGCTGCGCGCAGAGGGCTGGAGTTGGGTGGAGATCGGCCCGGTCATCCCGCACGATGCTCACTATATGCACCGGGTCTATCCCGTTGCTGTGTCGCTGTCGGACGAGGAACGGGCTGAGGAGGAACGGCTGGAAGCCGAACATGACGATTTGGTTGCTCAAGTCGAGGACGGCGAGGGCGATGACGGCACCGAACCGCGCATCAAGGCCATTCAGACGCGGCTGGCGGTGCTGACGGCCGCACAGGAAGCCTATACGTCGGAAGACATCGCCAGCGCCGGTTGCTATGTGGCGATGGACTACTATGGCAACCTCGAAATCGAGCGTGGCCTTGTTCGGCCCGAAGCCGACGGCGAGGAGCCCGACGGCGAAATGCTTGAAGGCGAGAGCGGCGAAAGGGAAGACGGAAGGGCAACGGTTGCACTGCCGCCGGAACAGCACCCCGAACCGGCCTTCAAAATTCCCGCCCCCCTTGTTCAGGAGCTAACGGCGCAAAAGACCGCCGCCATCCGGGCCGAGCTTGCCCATAATCCGGACATCGCCCTCGCGGCTGTGGTGCAGACCCTGTTGGCGAGCCTCCTCGGCAACTTTGGCGGCTACGATTATACGTCGCTTGAACTGACGGTGAAAAGCGAACGGCTCGAGGACAGCATTGCCGATCCGGCAGCCTGCAAGGGCATCACAGTTCTGGACGAGCTCAAGGAAAACTACGGCCATATCCTTCCCGGCAGACCGAACGATCTTTTCGAATGGTGCCTTGAGCAGCCGTCATCGACGCTTCTCGATCTCCTCGCCTATGCGGCTGCGAAATCTGTCAACGCTGTGCAACACCCGCACTTCGAGCGCAAGGCGCAGCGCGCCCATGCCGAACGACTGGCACAGGCGCTCAACGTCGACATGACGCAGTGGTACGTCCCGACCGGCGAAAACTACTTTGGCCGGATCAGCAAGGCAGGGATCAAGGACGCGATCACGCAAGCTGTCGGCGAGGACTTTGCACTCGGCGTTGCCGGCATGAAGAAGGCCGAGGCGGTAGAGCTTGCCGAACGGAAGATTGCGGGGACCGGATGGCTCCCCAAGCCGGTGCGGATCGCGGCGCGCGCCGAACAGGAGCACGAAATGGCAAGGGTCATCGGCGATGATGACGGCGAATGCCCGTCCGACGTCGATGAGCACCCCCACGGCGAAGACCCGCAGCTTTCAGAAGCAGCCGAGTAATCGCCTGCGATGGGTCGCGCCAGTCTCCGGCGCGACCTGTTTTCTCCTCTCAGTCTTTCGAAAATGAGCCGCGCTGACGCGCAGGGGCGTGCCGCTGCGAAGGGTCCCCTGCGCCCGCGGCCCTGCCCGTCAAAGGTACCCAATGACCTCCGCCCGCCTCAACTCCATCATCAAGTTGTTCGAAACCTGCCGCTATAAGCATGACCTCTACACCGTCTTTGGCGACTGGTGCGAATGCACTGCCATCACCATGAGCAATGCTGTGGACCCGCTTCAGTTTGCGAACCGCGAAGCGCGGTTCGTTGAGATCGCCCGCAAATATGGGCGCGAAACCATGGCGACGTTCTCGCACATCATGGGAGAGGTGGTCATGGCGCTGGAGGAGGGGCCGCAGGACATCTTGGGCGCGACGTTCCACGCCTTGGAACTGCATGACAAGGCGAGGGGCCAATTCTATACGCCCTATCCCGTCTGCCAGTTGATGGCCCGCGTCATCGCCGGGAGCGCGCAAGACATGCAGCATGCGATTTCGGCGCGCGGGTTCCTGCTTGCGCACGACCCCGCCGTGGGCAGCGGGGCGATGATCGTCGCGCTCACTGAGGCTATCCGGGAAGCAGGGGTCAACTACCAACAGCTTCTCCATGTGACCGCCGTTGATATCGATCCTCGTGCCGTCCATATGGCCTATATCCAGTTTTCCCTTTTGCACATTCCTGCGGCCGTCATTGTGGGCGACACCTTGGCAATGAAGTTTCGAGAGGAATGGCACACGCTTGCCCATGTCACGGGCGGATGGTCTTCCAGGCTCGGGGAAACAAAGATCAGCGACGGGGCAAGGGCGGCGGCTGTACGCGCTGTCGGCGCGCAACCTTCGGCAGACGGTGCGAGCACCTCCGCCACACCTGTTATCGAGAGCGCGGGGCAACTGCGCCTGCTCTAAGCCGGGCGCACTCTGTCGATAGGACAGGCCGGCCTTCTCCGAAAATGGCTCGCTGACACCCGTCTTTCGGTCCGGCCGCCCGGTGGCGCCATGGTGCGAGGTGGGACAGTTTGCGGAGGCTTCTCTGGTGCGGCGAGAGGACGGGTGCTGCCAAGGACGCGTTGGGGAAAGGGAACGGTTCCCTCCTCCCTTTCCCCAAACCCCTATCCCTCTCCCAGGGAGTTGGGGCTACTCAAATTCCAATCAAGATGCGACTCGGGTATTGGTCGTGCCATTGCGAGCTTAACAGCTGTTAAGTTGCTGTCAGGCGGCCTCAAGATGGCGATCATCGTTGGGCGCGCAGGAGAGGGACTTAACAGCTGTTAAACTGCCAGCGCGGTCAAGCCGGGCTCTCCAGCCGTCGGCAGCAGCATACCGCGCGCGACTCCGTCGTAATCTTCCGTTAACGAAAAACGCCTTGTAGAATCGGAGTGGCTCAGGCATCCATGACGGAAATGATCGCGTATCGCATCAAAAACCGTCAAGAGGAATAAATGCTTCAACCGGCTTCTCGAAGCGTCAACGATACCGCATCGAAGATTGGCAGCTACACCTCGAAGCTGTCAGCCGAACTGCATGAGATGCGCGAAGGTTTCTATCCCCCGACGGCGCGCAAGACGTTTGCGCGCACCTTCTCGACGACCGACCTCGTGCGGTTGCTGAAGGTTCCGGAAAGCACCTTGCGGCAGCTTACCATCGAGGGGAAGGGGCCCGTGCCCGACCGGGCGGACAACAATCGGCGCACCTATACCGTTGAGCAGGTAAGAGAGCTGCGCGCCTTTCTTGCCGAGCTACGCCCCGACGACGCGCAAACCCTGCTACCGCACCGGCGCGGGAGCGAGAAACTGCAGATCATCGCGACGGCTAATTTCAAGGGCGGCAGCTCCAAGACGACGACGTCCATCCATCTCGCCCATTTCCTCGGCCTTCAAGGCTATCGGGTTCTTTGCATTGACCTCGACCCACAGGCGTCGATGACGGCGTTGTTCGGCCTCCAGCCCGAGTTCGACCTCGGCGAGAATGAAACGGCCTACGCCGCCATCCGGTACGACAACGACCGGCGCTCAATCGCGGACGTTATCCGGACCACCTATTTTCCTGGCGTCGACCTGGTGCCGGGGAACCTCGAGCTGATGGACTTCGAGTTCGACACGCCGTCCTATCTCACGCAGAAAAATCGCGACGATCTCGGACTTTTCTTCGAGCGCCTCAACAACGCGATTGCGCGCGTCGAGGACCGCTATGACATCGTCATTCTCGATACGCCCCCGTCGCTTGGCTACTCCACGCTCGCAGCACTTTACGCCGCCACGTCTTTGATCATCACCGTGCATCCTGCCATGCTCGATGTTGCGTCGTGCAACCAGTTCCTCATCATGATTTCCGATCTCGCCGAGACCTTGGCGCAGTTCGGCGCGCGGTTCGATCACGATTTCTTCCGTTTCCTGCTGACCCGCGTAAACCCCAACGACGGGCCGCAAAAGTATATGGCGGGCGTCATGCGTCGTCTGTTCGGAAGCGACGTTCTCGTTGCCGATGCGTTGGAATCGACCGCGATCGCGGGCGCGGCGGTTGCCAAGAAGACCCTCTACGAGCTGGAAACGGGCGAAGTCGGTCGGGAGGCGCTCAAGCGCGCCATTGAAAGCGCCGACCGTGTCAATCTCGAAATCCTTGAACTCATCCACAAAGTTTGGGGCCGTAGCGCATGAAGAAAAGCATTCTCCAACGAATGGCAGCAGATGCCGAAAGTCGCGGCGATGCGACACCCGCCGGCGAAGGGACAGATCCGATTGGCCTCATCCGACGCCATTCGTCGCCCGTGATTTCCAATGTGGGACGGGCGCTGTCGCAGCTCAACGAAGACGTCATCGTCTCCCTCGACCCGACGAAGGTGGAGATTTCCCCGTTCAAGGACAGGTTTGAGTACGATGCGGAAGCAGATGAAAAATTCGATGCCTTGAAAGTATCGATAGCCTCGGAAGGACAGAGGATCCCGGTCCTGGTCCGGCCGCATCCGACCAAGAGCGATTACTATCAGCTGGCGTATGGCCGCCGCCGCCGCGACGCCATTCTCGCCATCATGGCAGAGGCCGATCGCCCTGAAACCATAAAGATCAAAGCCTATGTGCGCCATCTGACCGATCGCCAGCTCATTGAGGAGCAGACGCTCGAGAACGGTCCGCGCGAGGATTTGAGCTGGATCGAAAAAGCGATGTGGGCCGTGCAATTGAAAGCCACGGGCCTGTCTCAGCGTGACATCGCGCCGATCATGGGCCTTTCGGAGGTTGCGGTTTCGCAGATGTTCCGCGTGACGTCGGGCGTACCGGAGGACATCATCTTTGCAATCGGACGCGCACAGGCCGCCGGCCGCCCGAAATGGACCGCGTTTGCTGAGTTGCTGAAGGACGCGAGCAACGTCGATGCGGTCCGAAAAATCATCGCCAGCGCGGAGTTCCAGAAGGCGGATGGGGCGGGGCGCATCGCCCTTGCCGTCCGCGCGGCCATCGCACCGGTGTCTCAGGCGGAAGCGCAGGCTCCGGATGAAACACTCGATTTTGCGCTTGGCGACCGCGTTTTTGTACGCATGAAATCCACTGCATCGGGAACGACCGTCACGATTCCGAAAAAAGAAAACAGCTTTGCACGGTGGCTGGCAGAACGCATGCCCGAGCTGATGCGTGAGTTTAACGCGGCCGACTCTTCGCAATAGGCGAAGTGCCGGCCGAAAGGATCAACCGGTCGAAAGGAGAGACCGCCGCAAAAGAAAAAGACCCCCAAAGCGTTACCGCCGTGGAAGTCTTCCTCTGATCTAAGCACCCAGAGAATCGCATTTCCACGAATCACAGTCAAGAGTCTTTGGCACCGTTTTGGTGAGTGGATTTCTTTTGCCTTTTGAGAGGTGAAGGAAAATGCAGACAGGACGTATAACGACGCCTCACGGGCGGCCGATGACGCTTGCCTTGGTAAGAGGTCAGCTCGAAACGGCCGATCGCGCCCCGGGTAAGTCCGTCAATAAGTGGAAAGTCTTCAACGACATTGGCGAGGCCAAGGACGTCTTCGGTCTGCAAGACCGATCGATTACGGTCCTGCAGGCGCTGTTGAGTTTCTATCCGAGCGACGAACTCTCCAACGAGAGTGGCGGCCTGGTCGTCTTTCCGTCGAACAATCAACTGTCGTTGCGCGCGCATGGCATCACGGGCACGACCCTGCGCCGGCATCTCGCCACGCTTGTGGATGCAGGCCTGATCGAGCGACGCGACAGCCCCAACGGCAAGCGTTATGCCCATCGCGGCAGGGGAGGGGAGATCGAGTCCGCCTTCGGGTTCAGCCTTGCCCCTCTACTCGCGCGCGCTGCCGAGATCGCCAACCTGGCGCAGCAGGTTGCTGCAGAACGCCTTCGCTTCAAACGTTCGAAGGAAGCGTTGTCGCTTTGCCGACGCGACGTCCGCAAGCTCATCTCTGCAGCTATGGAAGAAGGTGCCGACGGCGACTGGCAGACGATCGAAGCGATGTTCCTTGCGCTTCTGGCGCGTCTTCCGCGTGCGCCGCGCCGTGAAGATGTCGACACCGTGCTCGATGAGATGGAGATTCTACGCGAAGAGATCATCAACCAATTGGAAATCCAGCTAAAAACAGAAGAAGCGGGCGTCAATGACCACCATGGTGACCGCCACATACAGAATTCAAATCCCGAATCCTCCCATGAACTTGAACCTCGCTCAGAAAAAGAGCAGGGCGAGATGTCGAGCAAAACATCGAGACGGATTGCCGAGCCGCTGAAGGCATTCCCGTTACCACTGGTGTTGAGGGCGTGCCCGCAGATCGCCGATTATGTCGTTGGGGGCCAAGTACACAGTTGGCGCGACCTTATGGCGGCGGCTGTCGTGGTTCGGTCGATGCTAGGCGTCAGCCCCTCGGCCTATCAGGAGGCGTGCGAGGTGATGGGGCCGGAAAACGCGGCGGTCGCCGTTGCCTGCATCCTTGAGCGTGCCGAACACATCAACTCGGCCGGCGGCTATCTCCGGGATCTTACACGCAAGGCCGCGCGCGGCGAGTTCGGCCTCGGCCCGATGCTGATGGCCGCGCTGCGTTCGAATGGTGGAGGCGAGAAGCGAAGCGCATGATCGCCGCGAAATCCGCCAGCTTACGTGATGTCCGGAATCCGGTCTGCGATCTTCTCGAGATAGTCGTCGATCGCCTCCTCGATGTAGCTGTTGAACTTGCGACGCTCGATCGCGGCAAGGATCTTCAACGTCTTGTGGACTTCAGCCCGAATGTGGATACCGGTCGTGACCTTCTCGGCGTCCCGGATGCGCTTTCCGGCGATTGGATCGCGGCTCTCGCCCTTGGCGACCAGGTCGCGAAACCGTGTCCGGACCGCCGGGCGCGTAGATGACTGGCCGCTATCATCTTTGGCTTTTTCCGGGGAAGTGGGCGGCGGGCCCTTTTCGCGTACCGATGGCCGCTCGCGGCCCGTCGATATCAGCCCCAGGACGAGGTTCTTGCTGTCCGGTCCGCTGCTCATTGCTTTGCCTCGCTGACTGCTGAAATGTAGAGGGTGAGCAGTTCGCCGAGGAGCATCTCCATTTCGGCGATTGCCTTCGGATCGGGTCTTGCAAGTGTCTGGAGCGTACCGGCGGCGCCGATCGATTGATAGGACGCACGCCGCGCGATTGGACGAGAGGCGAGGGCGACACCGCTCTCCCGTAAGATTTCGCGCAGCGGCTGGTGAGCCTTGGCGCGACCCGTGACCAGATCGTGCTGGTTGATGACGATCAGCGAGGGTAGCTTACGCTTCTGGTCTTCCTCGACCACCGGGATATGGTTCAGCGCGAGCTGCATGCCGGCGACCACATCGTCCTGGGTCGTCTGCAGCGGAATGAGCACGATGTCAGCGCAATAGAGACCGGCGAACAGGTTTTCGTTCGTGGTCCCCTCGATGTCGACAAAGACGAACTTGCCTTCCTGCTGGCGCTGCAGCGCCATCTCATAGATTTGGTTAGGGTCGAGGCAACTTTCCGCTTCCAGCCGGTCCGGCCAGACGTTCATCTGCTTCGACATCGCGACCCAGCGCATGGTGTTGGCGCGGCTGTCGGCGTCGATGAGGAAGACGTCATTGCCAGCGTAGGCGGCGGTTCCGGACAACGCCCGGACCAGCGTGGTCTTTCCAGTTCCGCCCTTTGGATTGGCGATAGTGACAATCATCGTGGCTCCTTCGATAGATAAACTATAGTTTACATCAATCATCTTCCTCTGCAACACAACCGTTACCCGCAGGTGTCTGGCGCTCACTTTCTGACAACGGACAACGATGAATGAGCAATCATCAATTGAGCGTTGATGATGAATAGCTGCTCTTTGCTAAGTAACCGTTCATAATGGTTAATTGACCGAGTTATCGAAATCGTTGGGGGTCTGAACGCCAGCCCACGTTGATTCAGTTATGCTTCGGCGCGGAGGTCGATCACGCCGGAGAGCCTGATGCTATATAGGCGAGTGTGGAGTAAAATATAGTTTATTTATTTGTGGCAGGATAGTCAAGTTTGTGGTACAAACTCGACATCGCCCCGCCTCCGGCAGGGCTAGGGTTCTCGCCTCTGGCGCTCCGGGTCGCCTGCGGCAAACTGGCAAGTGGGAAGGGGACGATGCGCAGTGAAGTGGTCAGGGTCCGCCTGAAGCCTGAAGAACGGCACGCGCTCGCCGCGCTTTGCGGGGATGGCCGCACGGCGAGTGATGTGATCCGGCTACTGTTTCGCGATCAAGCGGGCCTTCCGCTCCCAGTCGGACCGGCCGAAGCTGAAATGCTGCGCGGTACCAATGAGGAGCTGCGACGTGTCGGAATCAGCCTCAACCAGGCGGTCCGGGCGATGAACGAAGGGCGCGTCGGGTATGAACCGCATCTCGACGCAGCGCTTCGCAGCCTCCTTGATCGGGTGTATCGGCTCAGGGCTGACGTCGACCTGATGCTACGGATCAGTCGGCATGATCGGAGGAGGGCTGGCCGTGGTGCATGACTGGTCCGGACTGCTCGGGAAAATCCAGGCGTTCTCCGCCCATCGAGCATCGTCGCTGATTGACGACGAAGAGGAACATCGCCGGCGACGGGCCACGGGCATCGCAATGGGGAGGCGGGCGCCGCAAGAACTATTTTCGCCAACCGGGATCGCGAGTAAGGCGCGTCGAGGACCCTTTGCAACGAACGAGCAGACGATCGCGTCTCTCCTTAAGGTACCACAGGCACCCCAACGGGGCGTTATCGCACTGGTGGGGGCTTTGGGTGCCGACCGGGAGCAGGACGAGGAAGAGGACATGTCGAAATCCGCTGGCGGCGGAGGGGGAAATGCCGGTGTTTCCAGGCTGACTCGGCCGACCGCCGTGAGACCGATGAGCTTGGACCGATCCGCAACGGAGATCGCCAGCCGTGCCGCGCTCGCCGCTGGGGCGCAGCCAGTCGTGATTAAGGTGACGTCGACCGTGTCGAGCCAGACGTCGGCTGCCGGCCTGATGACGTATCTCGGAATGCGGGAAGTCGAGGAGGAAGGCGGCGAGAAGAAAAAGATCGACATCCCGATCTACGATCAGGATGGCCTCGCCATTGCCAGTCGCGAGGATCGCGCGGCGGCGCTCGCCCGATGGGGTACGGACTTCCGGGAAGCCTATGCGGTCAACGCGCTGGCGACCCTTTCCATCAGCCTACTCGCTACGGTCGACGATGATGCGCTTCACAACGCCCTGAATGCTACCTTTGGTTCGAAACCCTTCCTCTATTCCAGGCATCCGTACGGCATGGTTTCGGTCTACGCGGTGACGGCCCTGCCGGCGAAGAAGATCGCCGATGCGCTCAAAGCCCGTGAGAATGGGACCGGTCCGGTCCGCACAGTTGAGAATGCCGAGGCCGACTTTGGGCGCCGGCTGGCCGACGCTGGTGTTTCCGCAGAGGTACGAATTCTCGGCGCCGCGGTCTCGGAAAAGTCCGGACGCTACTTCCTCGAAAAGTTCCTGCGCACCGAAAAGGGCGCGACGACCAGTGAAGGCGACGCAGTCAAGTGCGGTTCCAATATCAAGGAACAGGCGGATGGCGTTTGGCGCGCCTGGTCCTCCCACATCCGCACCGTCGAGCCGCGCAATGCCTTCCATGTCATCTTCTCGGCGCGGGCCGGAACGGATCCGGAGGCGATGAAGCGGGTAGTAAGGGATTTCCTCAGTGAGCAGGTCGCAGGCCATCGCTGGATTACCGCGCATCATCCGGAAACCGAGCATGTCCATGTCCACGCGATGATCTCGGCGCGCGATGACATCGGCAAGGCGCTGCGGCTGACCAAACCGGAACTGTACGAGTGGCGCGAGCGGTTCGCCGCCAAGGCGCGTGAGCAAGGCATCGCGATGGTCGCCACCAAGCGCGCCGACCTGGCGGCCACCCGGCCGTACAGTCAGGCGCAGGCCGGCGCCTATGAGCGCGGCAGGAACGATCCTCGTTATCTGAAGACTCCGGTCGTGAGCAAGCGCGTCGAGCGCAAACGCGCTGGTGTCATCGACCGCGTCTCGCTCACCAACAGAAACCTGGGACTTGGCCCGAAATGGCAGGCAACTGCAGAGACGTTAAAGAAGGCCGGGGCGGCGTCATCGGTGATCGCGGCGGCCGACCGATTTGCGGTCGCAGCCAAAGCCCATGCCGTGCAGGTCGCGATGGATCGCATCAACGGTTTCGTCCTGCTTCGCGTGGTGATCGGGCATTCCGTCGACCGCGACGCGATGACCGCGATCGTCCAGCGGGTGGTGGGCGTGGACAGCAAGCTCGTTTCGGCCGACAGCAAGACGGTTCATGTTCTCATGCCCACGACAGCGAGCGTCAGCAAAATCGAGCGTGAGCTTGCCAAGGAAAATGATGAGTTCGGCCCCGGTGCTGAGACTAGGTCTGTCACCAGCGACATGCAGGCCCGGCTGCTGAAACACGGGTTGCGGGCCGATGTCTCCGTCGAGGCTGCTGGCTCAGAAAAGGACGGCGCGCCGACGCCCTGGCTGCAGAGCAGGTTCGATGCGCTCGCACCGAGAACCGGTGCGCGGCCGGTCGGCGGCCTGTTGGCCGAATCTAAATCCCTGATTGCCAACATCCAACAGCCAAAGGAAAAGACCATGCCTCTATCGCTGGAGCAGTTCGAAGAGCGTGTCGCGCGGGCAAACAAATCCATGGACCGGCTGGAAACCAGGGTCGACAGCGGGGCCGAGCGCCAGGCCGTAGAAGAGATGCGGCGGGAAATCTCTGCGCTGTTTGCCGAACAGCGACGTGACATCCAGATGCAGCACATGCGGTCGGTCAACGATACAGGAGGGACAGGGGCCACGCCGCCGCCGGCGCGCGTCGACGAGGCGTATACCCACGATCGGCCAAAACCAGCGTCTGTCGATCCCGCCATCGCTGCTCAGCAGCAAGCGATCGACGCGGGTCGCGCATCCCGTGCGGCACGGGAACACGTTGTTGGGTCTAAGGCTGCTCAGGACGAGCAGCGCGAGCAGAATCTCCGGCACGCCGAGCAGGAACGCCAACGCGGCAACGACAACGACGGAGCCGAACGGTAGCCGTTCGGACCTACTCTTCCATCAGGCCATCGAAGACCTCCAGCAGGGCGTTGACGATCGCCTGGCCCAGCGCATTGGCCGAGGCTGCGATCTCGTCGTCGCCATGGTCTCGGGTGGCGATCGCGAGATTCCCGCCTTCCTCCGCGACAATCGCCTTCGCTCGCTCGATGGCCCAAAGGGCGAAATCACTACGGTTCGAGATTGTTGTCGTCTCGGTGGTCTCATCCATGGCGTTCACTTTCGATCGGTGCAGGGCACCGCGCTCTTCATTTTCCTGATGAAACCCAGCCATATCGTCAGGAGCATATTGGAGGAACCAGCTTCAACATCGATCGAGTTAATTCACCAAGAATATCTATTCCGCATGTTCGCGTTGCACCGCTTAATCGCCTAAGCCTACACGTTAGCCGTATTGACCCAAGTATGCCGATACTCGCCGTAGACGGTCTGGGTGGGGGCGGGAAAGCTCGGATCCGCAAAAGAGCCGATTCCGACAGCAATCAGGTCGGGCATTCGTTGAGGTTCCCAATAGACCGTCGATCCGCACTCAGGGCAGAAATGAAAATCCACAGGGAAGCCCTTGTCGGATTGCCGCGAATAGCAGGTGCTCGAGCCCTCAACCCGAACATCATGACGAGCAAAGAACGCGGCGACGCCATAGCTGCTGCCGGTGCGCCTCTGACAGGCCAGGCAATGACATAATGAAATTTTGCTTGGTTCTCCGGAACAGGTGACGCGAAGGCTACCACAAACACAGGACGCGATCCTTGCCATGAAAATCCCCGTAGTTCTGTGAGAGGTGGCAGTTTTCGTTCATCTTGTGACAAAAGTCACGAGTTTCGGAGGCATATCTGCACCGATATTCTGCGACGCGCTTACGCTAGGCTCCGCGATAGCTTTTCCCTTCGATGCATTCTACGCCTATAGCCCGGCTGCCTTGGTGAGGTTGATGCGGAAGCGGTCGCGCCGGCGCTGATAGCGGCGGGTCATTTCGGCCGAGGCATGGCCAAGCTGCTTTTGCACATGGCGCTCGTCGACCTCGGCCGAGGAGGCAAGGCCGGCGCGCAGCGAGTGGCCGGCAAAAAGCTGCTCCCGCTCGGCCTCGGAAAGATCGCCCCGCACGCCGGCGGCGAGTGTGGTCTTCTTGACGAGGCGGGTGACCTCTTGGTCGTTCAGTCGATCCGGTCCGACATCCTTGCCCCTGCCGGTTACGCGGCGGAAGAGGGGGCCTTTGGCGAGCCGGGCGAACCTGATCCAGGTTTCCAGTGCGACGAGGGGGCAGGTGGCGTCAGAGGATCCCCGGCCGATCTCGACTTCGCGCCAGCCGGTCTTGCCACGCAGTGTCAGCAGCGCGCCCTTGTCGAAGATCTCGACCCATCCGCGCCCGTCCTCCGTTTGGTCGCGGCCGAGGTCGAGCCCGGTGATTTCCGAGCGGCGCAGCCCGCCGGCAAAGCCGACGAGCAGCATGGCCCGGTCGCGCATGCCGCGCAGCGAACCACGATCGAGCGTTTCCAGCATGGCGATCAGGTCCTCCGGCAAAAGGGCTTCTTTCTGCCGGGGCGGAGCTGCATGCTGGTTGCGGATGCCTGCCATCACGGTGGCGATCGCCCGATCCTTGCGATCCAGCGGGGTGCCGCGCTGCGCACAGTTCCAGCCGATGGCGGCGAGGCGCCGCTCGATGGTCGACACGGTGTTCGGCTTACTGTTGCGCGTCGCCGTGCCAACGGCACTGCCGGAGGCGCAGGCAGTGATGTAGAGCCCGACGATTTCTGGATCCGGGGGAAGGGGAGACAGGTTCTGCCGCCGGCACCAGGCGGCAAAGTGCTTCCAGTCGGAGGCATAGGCTTTTCGCGTGTTGGCGGAGCTGGCGGCCTCGACGTAGCCGCGGGCGCGTTCGGTGAGGTCCTGCAACTGGGCCGGCAGGGCGGCCTTCGCCGGAACAGGGGAGGGGAGGTCGGTCGACAGCTCGGCCGGGGAAACACCCGCGGAAACCGCCGTGCTGTGCGGCGGCGCAGAGCACTCCAGAGCATGATTTTCGCTGTTTTCGTCGATTATTTGCGTCATTCCTCTATAATGAACAAAACGAACGATAATGCAATCTTATCGATTATTATATAGGAAAGACGAGCCGTGCGGTTATTGCGCATAATGTTGGCGCAATCCGCACGTTTGGTCTATACTATCGGTCATGGATTCGACCGTTGACTCCCCCGTTTCCCCTCCGGCGTTGATTGCCGCCTTGCCCGGCTGGACCCTGCCGCGTGGCCGCGAGCCGGACGATCTTGCCGCCGCCTTCGCCGCCGGCATCGCGTTGAAATCACTCGATGATCTTGTCCGCTCTGCGCCTGTCTGGGCCGGCTGCTGGCGCGCGCGCCAGGCCCTGAAATGTGCCGCCGTCGCGGTCCGGCTGGTGGGCCGCAGTGAGGATGAGGCGGCACTGCGCGATGCCGTTCTGTTGACGCCCGCCGGCGGCGATCCCGGCCCCGCCGGTCGAGTATTTTTAGCCTTCAAAAGGCTTTCTGTCCGAAAACCCGCTTTCTCCTCGAAAGCGGTGGCTGAGCTTGCCGATCTGTTGGGGCTTTCTTGGGACGATCGGCTGGCCGAGGCTGTCGCCCGCGCCGACGACGCGCTGCAATCGGGCCGCCCGGCGCCGCTTGCAGCGGGGGACCTGGTCACGGTCCTGCATGCGGTGCGGCCGGATGCCGAACCGCTCGCCTGGGCGCTGGCCGATCTGCTGATCGCTGCGCTGCTGAAATGGGACTTTGCCGTGCCGCTGCTGATGGCCGAGCGCTATGGGCCGGCCTTCAAGACGCTGGGGGGCAGGGGCCGTGTGCGCCCGGGGGAACCAGCCTTCGCCCGCGCCGTCTGCCTTGCCCTCACCGAGGCGACAGGCGCGGCCCTGCGCACCGCCAGCGAGATTGCGCGGCGCGCCGAGACGCTGCGTGCCGCCGCGCCAAGGGTTCGCACGAAAGGCGCCGGGGCCGTCATCCAGGCCTTGCTCGATGAGGACGCGGTGGCCGCCTCGGCGCCCGGCAGCAATCTCTCGCGCTGGGCGGCGACCCGGCTGTTCGACCGTCTGGAGGGCTTTGGCGCCGTGCGGGAACTGTCCGGCCGCAGTTCGTTCCGGATCTATGGGTTGTGATGATGAGCGAACCGGAGACGGCCAGCGCGCGACGAGGCCGCAGATCGACATCGGAGGACGAAGTCCTCCTGGATAGGGAACTGGTGGATCTGCCGCCGGAGCTGCGCTGGCGCGAATGGATGTTGCGTGTCGAGGCGGTGATCTTTGCCGCGGCCGAACCGGTCGGCCGCGAGACGCTGGCGCGTGTCGTCGGCAAGGACTGCAGCGTGGATCTCCTGATCGACGATCTGCAGGAAGAACTTCGTTCCCGGCCCTACGAGATCGTCTCCGTTGCCGGCGGCTGGCAGCACCGAAGCCGCTCGGCCTACGCTTCCGCGATCCGGGCGTCGCAGGCGTCGACGCGGAGTGCGGCGCCAGCGCTATCCGACTTCGAGGCCATGGTGCTGATGGCCATCGCCTATTTCCAGCCGATCACCCGCAGTGACCTGTCGAAGATTTTCGGCAAGGAGGTCAGCCGCGACACGGTCGCCAGCCTGCGTAACGCCAATCTCCTCGCCTCCGGCCCGCGCAGCCCGACGCCGGGCGCGCCCTATACCTATGTCACGACGAAACACTTCCTCACCGCCTTTGGCATGCAGACGCTGCGCGATCTGCCCGACATGGAGGCGCTGGAGGATGCCGGGCTCGTCAGCCGCGAGAGCTTTCAAAGTGTGTCGCCGGGGATGATCCAAGTTAACGACGAGTAATTTGGTCACGGCCCGTCAACGCAGCCGCAGTTCCCCAATCAGCACGCGGCGCAGCTACCGGCCGTCGATCATCGCGGCGATGCCGAGGACAAAATGTAGATAGGGCTTCAGGACGCTGGATACGTTCGACCTGAGGCGGTGATGGTAGGGACGCAGCAGGTGGGCGAGGCGTTCGCTGTGTGAGGCCTCGGCGTAGGGCGATATCCAGACATTCGTTCCGCTTGCCCGATGGCGCCCCGTTTTATGGCTCTCTGCGCGCCAAAAACGTCCTCCAGTCAGGTGAGAGTTTTGGGTCGCCATGATGCAAGATCGGAAATCCGGTGATGGTGGCTCATTGCAACAGGGCGGAACCATCCATCCCAATTTTCGTCTCCATAAATAAAGTGTTACCGCCTTGGCGGTAGCCAAGCCGTTTTAGGGACATGATAGCGAATTCAGCACCGGCGCGACCGGTGTGGGGCTTCGTGCGTCTTTGACCACAGCAATCGCTTATGACGAGATTTGTTGCACGTCTGCCGTTCGCCAGGTTTGCATTGTCATGAAACCCGGTAACCTGCGGGAGCAGAATCGAACAGTTTCGAGCAACCGCATGGTCGTGGCCAGGCCCACGATGCCGCCGCCTATAACGCAATGGTCGCAGATCATGCCGAGCTCGGGTTTGCGGAAATGCGCCTGCTTCTCGTCTTCCGGACGGTTGCTTGTTCCCAGGCGGAAGACCACCTGGTTTTGCGGCTTCCCCCAAAGGGAGAAGAGGGAGATGGAAAGGGGGTAGGTTGGCGGTGACCATCCGGTGAAATCCTCCTTTCGCGCACGCTGCTTCGGTCTTTTGCCCAGATGGTCGGAGCCGGGCTTCAAACGCTATGCTTGCATTGTCGCCCATGCAGCCTTGACCGCTGATGGCTGGGGCATCGGCGCGACAGCAGGGGCTTCAGATGATCGTCTTGCTGCTCGAAAGCTCGGTGTCTCTCGCGCTGAGTGCCTTTTTCGTCGTCCTGTTACGTTGGCTGTCGGCGCCGCTCCATCTTCTCGATCTGCCGGATCACCGGAAGATCCACGAGGGCGCCGTTCCGCTGTGCGGTGGAATCGCGATCTTCCTTGCCTTTTCCGGCATCAGCCTGTTCACCGCAAACACGATGGATGTCGGGCCGGGCTTCTGGTCGGCGACACTGCTCGTCGTCACGCTCGGGGTTGCCGACGATCGGTTCGCCCTGCCAGCGCGCTTCCGGTTTGCCGCCCAGGCTCTGATTGCCATGGCGCTGATCGCCGCCGAGGGGCTTGGGCGGATTTCGTTCGGGGACATGTTGCCGGTGGCAGGTTTCGGCGGTCAGGCGGTCCTCCTTGTCATCTCCATCGCCTTTGTCGTCGGACTGATCAACGCCTGGAACATGGTGGACGGCATCGACGGTCTGGCCGGCGGCAGTGCCGCCGCCACCCTTGTCTGGATTCTTCTTCTTGCGCTCCATGCCGGTCAGGACGGACTCGTCTTTCCGGTCGCGGCCTTGCTTTCGGCGGTCGGCGGCTTCCTCCTCTTCAACCTGCGCAGCCCTTGGCGCGCTCGCGCCTCCGTCTATCTCGGCGATGCCGGCAGCACGGCGCTGGGCGCGATCATCGCCTATCTGATCCTGCGCCTGTCGAACGGCGCGCAGGGGCTGGCTTTCCCCTCCCTGCTATGGCTGGTGATCCTTCCGGTGGTCGACACGTTGAGCCTCATGGTGCGCCGCCTGCTCGATCACCGCAGTCCCATGTCGGCGGATCGCCGGCACCTGCACCACCTGCTGATCGACTGCGGCCTCACACCGGCGACCACCAGCTATCTCATTGTTCTCATCTCCTTCCTGTGCGGCGGCATCGGCTATATCGGCCTGCTGTCTGGCGTATCGGGCGCGGTGATGGCGGCTGGCCTGCTGTTCGTCGCGGCTGCCCACAGCATCTTCGTTCTTGCCGTCGAAACCTCCGCACATCGGCGGACCCATGGGGCTGCCCGCCCGGCCGTCAAGCTGCAGACGTAGGAGGACCGCGATGTCGATTTCCGTGCTGATCATGACGCTGAACGAGGAGAAGAACCTTCCCGTCTGCCTCGCGTCGCTGGATTGGTGCGACGATATCGTGGTGCTCGATTCCTATTCGACCGACCGGACGGTGGAGATCGCGCGGGCTGCCGGCGCCCGGGTCTACCAAAGGGTTCACGATACGGAATCGCACCAGCGCACCTATGGGCTGAAGGCGATCGAGTACAAATATCCCTGGGTCTACACGCCCGATGCCGACGAGGTGACGCCGCCCGACCTGCGCGACGAGATGTTGGCGATCGCCCGTGACCCGACGCGGCCGGAAAGCTCCTTCCGCATCCGCTACAAGAACATGTTCATGGGACGCTGGATCAAGCACAGCAGCCTCTACCCGACCTGGATCACGCGGCTGGTGCGTCCCGATCGCGTCCGCTACGAGCGCGACGCGCATTCGCGCTGCCTCGCCGACGGGCCGGAAGGACGCCTCAATGCGCATTTTATCCACTACAGCTTCAACAAGGGCATGAACGCTTGGTACGAGAAGCACAACCGCTACTCCTCCTCGGAGGCGCGGGAAACGGTGATCAGCCTGCGCGAGAAGCGCGTGCCGTGGCGCGACGTCGCGAGCCGCGTGCCGGAGGTCCGTCGACGCGCCCTCAAGGAGCTTTCCATGCGCCTGCCGTTCCGGCCGGCGGCGCGTTTCCTCTACATGTACGTGCTGCGCGGCGGATTTCTCGATGGGCGGGAAGGGTATCATTACTGCCGGCTGCTTGCCGCCTACGAATATATGATCGTCATCAAGACCGAAGAGTTGCGGCGCCGGGAGGTAGGCCTGTCGGTCTGAACGTTCGTCGGGGGCAGCGCTTGCCTTCCTGCGACCGCCGTCGGAAGCGGGAGGATACGAGGCTTCCCCTTCCGGCGGTTGACCCTTCGCGATCCGCCCTTCTAGGGCAAGGAGGCTTGTCCGTGAACGTGTTGTTGACCTGCGTCCTGTGCCTGACGGTCGCCTTGCTGCTGCTGTGGGGCATGCTTGCGCCGGGGCGGATCTACCAGCTTCCCTTCCTCGTCGGCGTCATGGCCGTCAGCTTTCTCTTGCCGCAGCTTCCCGGCCTGATGGATGACCCGTTCCTGCCGCCTGGCGCCTATGAACGGATGGTCGCGTTCACGATCCTGTGCCTTGCGGCGACTTGGTTCGGCTGGTCCTCGACGCACAGGCCGGTCGCCTTCCTGCGCCGGAATTTCGGTGAGCGACGATTGCTGATCGTCTCCGCGGTGCTGTCGCTCATCGGCGCCGATTTCTATTTCAAGCTGAGCCGTCTGCCGGGCGACATGGTCGTCGGCGTCCAGATGAGCGGCGTGCCGGTGATCTACCTGTTCGTCGCACGGCTCATGACCTATGGGCTTGCCCTTGGCGTGTTGTGCCTTGCGAGACGAACATCGCTTTTCGCCTTCGCGATCGTCGCCTTCGATCTCGTTTTTTATCTCGACCGCATCGTCGTCACGGGAAAACGGGCGGAAGCCATCGAGCTCGTGGCGATCTTCGCCGTCGCCTTCTGGTTCCATCGGGGATGGCTGGCGCCCCGCACGCTCGCGCTTGCCGGCGTGCTGCTGGGCACGTTCCTGATGAACAGCATGGGCGACTACCGGGCGATCACGCGGGCGAATTCCGGCCCGATCTGGCAGGACATCGGCCAGATCGACGTCGCCGCGAATTTCCGGGCGACCTTGAATGAGGGGGGATTGGAGGTGCGCAATGCGATCCTGCGCATCGATCATGCCGCTGACACGCTCGAATTCGACTATGGCAAGTTCCACTGGAACCGGCTGGTGTTCAACTATGTTCCCTCCCAGCTCGTCGGCGAGACGGTCAAACGGTCCCTGATGCTGAAGACGCCAGCCATGGCGCGCGACTACAATGCGCTGACCGGGACGACGGAGACCGGCATGGCCGACGCGTTCCAGTCCTTCTGGTATTTCGGCGCGCTGAAGTTCTTCCTGGTCAGCTATCTCTTGGCGCGCCTGTGGGCCAGCGCCAAGGAGGGGCAGGCTGCCGGCCAGCTCGTCTATATGCTTTCCGTCGTGCCGGCGATGCACGTCGTGTCGCACCAGACCGACTGGGTGGTCATGGCCTGGGTGCATATGGTGCTCTTCCTCGTGCCGTCGCTGGCGCTGGCGGTCGTTTCCGGGCGGCGCAGTCTTGACGCCCGTGTCGATCCGTTTGCGCAAGGGAGGATCGCGCACTCATGAAGTCCCGTTATGACGATCCCGGTTTTGATTCTGCCGGCCTTGCGGCGCCGCTTCTTGGTGGTCCGACATTCGCACTGCGGTTCCGGCTGATGCGGCTGGCTTGGCTCGTCGCCTGGCGCTGCCTTGCAGCCTGGACGCCTTCGCCCTTCCACCCCTGGCGGAACCTCCTCTTGCGCCTGTTCGGCGCAAAACTCGATCCGACCGCCATCGTGCACGGCAGCACAGTCATCTGGTGGCCGGGCAATCTTGCGATGGGACGCAACGCCTCGATGGGGCCGGGCGTGATCTGTTACAATGTCGCCCCGGTGACGCTCGAGGCGCTGGCCATCGTGTCACAGCGTGCGCATCTGTGCACCGGCACGCATGATATCCATGAGACAGCTTTTCCGCTGATGGCGCGGCCGATCGTGCTGCGTCGCAGGGCCTGGATTGCCGCCGAAGCCTTCGTCGGGCCGGGAACCGAAGCGGGGGAGGGCGCGGTGCTGGGCGCGCGCGGCGTCGCGGTTCGGGCGTTGGAGCCCTGGACGGTTTATGCCGGCAATCCGGCACGGGTTGTCGCCCACCGTCGGCGGGGCGCGCCCGAGATCTGAACGGCTCCGGGCTATATTTCCAGGCGGTCAGACCGTCGCAGGCCGATAGGCTTCGTAGAGACCGGTCGTCAGGCGGGCGATGCGCGGCCAGGTGTAGTTCTCGAATACCAGCCGGCGGCCGTTCGATCCCATGGACTTGGCTGCGAGAGGATGCGAAAGCACGTCGATCACGGCCGTGGCGATGTCCATGGGGTCAAGACTCACGACCGCGCCCGCGTCAGCAGTCGCGACTTCCGGAAAGTGACAGGCATCGGTGATGACGGCGGGCGTGCCGCAGGCAAGGGCTTCGGTAATCGCGATGCTGAACCCTTCCTGGCGGCTGGGCAGGCAGAAGCAGGCGGCCGCCACGAAAGCCTGAAGTTTTGTCTTGCCATAGAGCGGACCGACCATGAAGACCCGTCGCTCAAGGCCGAAGCGGCGCACGAGATCGCGAAAGTCGTCCTCCGCCCCGCCGTCAGGCCCCGCGACGACGAGATCGACGTCAGGGCATTGTCGCGCCACAAGCTGAAAGGCGTTCGCCAGGAGATCCAGCCCTTTCTTGTAGTGCAGCCGCGACAGGAAGAGCACGAAGCGCCGCTCGGCCGGCAGGCCGATCAGCGCCGGAAAATCCGAGGCGGAGGGAAGGGTTTCGAATTCTTCGACAAAGACGCCATTGGGGATGATTTCGGCCGGCGCTCTCAGGCCGAGCGGCCCCATCAGCCTCACCTCGTCGTGATTGAGCGCATGGAGGAAAGCGGCACGGTCGAGCATGCGGCGGCAGCCCAAGGCAAGCGCGAGACGTTTTTTCCAAGGCTTTTGCTCAAGGCTCCAGGTGTCGAGCATTCCGGCGGGGCAGACACAGTAGGGCACGCCGTTACGCACGGCGATCGCGGCCGCACAGGCAAGGATCGGTTCCCATACACCGTGGAGATGCACATGCTGGGCATTGGAGAGAATCCTTGCCAGGAAGGGGCGGGCCTTGAGGCACAAGATGGTCTCGACCACACCCGGCGGCGGCAGGATGTGCCATACGACATGCTGGAAATTGGGGATGGCCGCACCGATCCGGGCGACGCGGGCGAGCGTGCGCTCGTCGGCCTGACTCACCACACGGACATCGTGACCAAGGCTTGCCTGCGCCGCGGCGAGGCGCATCACCACGGCCTGTGGCCCGCCGCTGTCCGGGTCGATCGAGGTGATGACGTGGACGATCTTCATGGGAGGCGTCCATGCAGTCCGGACAGAACGCCGAGAAGGCGGGCGCCGTATTTTTCGACCGTGTAGTCCCTGGCTCGCAGCCGGGCATTCGCTGCCATGGTCATCCGAATGTGTTCGTTCTCCGCCAGGTAACGCACAGCATCGACCATCGCCTGCGGGTCGCGCTCCGGTACGATAAGGCCCTCCACGCCGTCCCGCACGATGCTTCCCGTGCTGTAGGTCGTGATGACGGGAAGTCCAGAGGCGAGCGCCTCGTAGACGGCTGTCGCCGAGCCCTCGCAGAGCGAGGGCAGCAGGAAGACGTCCGCCCAGCGGTATTCTTCGGCAATTGCCGCGCGCGGCACGATGCCCCTCAGCTCTATCGACCGGCTCAGCCGGCGATGGACCGGCGCTGGCAGCCGGTCCGGTCCGGCCATCCGCATGCATGCGACAGGGCCCAGACGTTCGGCAGCTTGCAGCACATAGGGCGAGCCCTTGCGCAGGCCCACTTCGCCGACCGTCAATATGCGCAACGGTCCTGGCGCGCGGAGCGTTGCACCGGAGCGACCTTTCCCATCGACGCCATAGGGCACGACGACGCACCGTTCCGCCGGCCCGCCTTCCGCAACGACGTGATCGCGGACGAACTCGGACGGGCAGACGATGCAGTCCGCGAGCGCCCATTCGGCACGCTCCCGGGCCGCGAAGGCGGAAGCATGGGGGTTGCGCTGCGGCGGCCCGGCCCAATCGGGAAAGCGCTGCATCTCTTCGGCGAGAATGGCCTCCACGACGGGGCGTGGCGCAATCATCTGTTCGACGGCGACCCACAGGCCCTGCCGCCTGGCCGCCCGCATCTGCTCCAGCGCATCGCCGCTATAGGCATAAAGGCCAACGGCGCCGTGGAACCCCTTGGCTGCAACGAGTGTCGAGAACCGGCTGCCGGCCCAGACGGCATGCGAGGCTTCCTCTGCGACACCCTCGATGCGCAGACGCCGAATGGCGGAACGGACGCCGAAGAGCGGAAAGTCCGTGATCAGCTCCGGCGGTACGTCATTTGGAACCCGCCCGACCAGTCGTTGCACGGCGCGCGGCAGCAGGGCGCTGGGCAGTTTGCTGAGGAGCGCGGGCCAGCTCTTCGTGCCGCAGATATCGGTGAAGAAATGGCCGAGCCGACCTTCCTTCGCGAGAATGCGGGCGACTGCATAGTGCATGCGGGCACCGAGATGGCTGACGACGATGGTCCCGGTCATGACGGTCCGTGCTCCAGGATAACGGCGCCCGCGGGAACGGGATCCCGCTCGGCGAGGTCGTCGAGAACGGTGCTCCAGGCGACGAGTGCGCGATCAAAGGCGTAGTCGGCCTCGAACGCGGTCCTTGCAGCCACGCCCATCGCCTTGACCTGCTCTGGATCGGCGGCAAGGTCGGATATCGTTCGAGCAAGGGTCTCCGCCTCGCCGATCCGGACAAGGACGCCGCACCGCTCGGCGGCGACGACGGTCGCGACGCTGCCGTTCGGATCGCCGATGAAAAGCGTGGGTTTCCCGGCGGCGAGGATGCCATAGAACTTGCTCGGGATAATGCAATGTTCCAGGCGGGGCTTGAGGGAGACAATGTGGAGGTCCGGCGCGCCGAGGCTTTCGGCAAGGTACCCTGCAGGTTGCAGCGGCTTGAAGGCAACATTCTTGAGGCCGCGTTCCCGCACAGCACCGATGACGGAATCGAGCCTGTACCCGCCGCCGACCATGAGGAAGCGGATGTCCGGGTGATCTTTCAGCAGGGTCGCCGCCTCGATCAGCGTGGCGAATTCGTGGGCACGCCCGAAATTACCGGAGTAACCGACGACGAACTTGTCCGCGTAGCCCCAGGCGGCGCGCAAAGGGTTTTCCTCCCGCGGGATGGGATAGATCTCGGCGGCATCGGACCAATGGTGCAGCACGCGGATGCGTTCGGCCGGCACGCGCCGGGCGAGCAGATAGTCCGCCATCCGACCGGTGGGGCAGACGGCAAGTCGCGATCGCGCGATCGACCTGTCGCGCAACCATGACACAAGTCGCCCAAGCATCGGCGCCCGGCCAAGGAAGCCAAGCTCGATCGCGGTTTCGGGAAAGAGGTCCATGATCCAGTTGACCATCCGGCCGCCGCGCAGCCGGATCGGCAGCGCGCAGGTAAGCGAGATCAGCGGTGGATCGGTGCACACCACGACGACATCGCCATGCCGTATGTTCCGGGAGAGCCAGGTAAAGGCTGCAAGGTGGAAGGACAGGTAGTCGATGGCCCGGCCAGGCAGGGTACGGCGGCCGAAGCGCGAGGCGGTAAGCCGCACGACATCCACGCCGGAGCAGGTTTCCCGTGCGGCAAAGGGGGCATCATTGCGGTCGTGACGGGCCCGGCTCGCGAGAACCGTCACCGTGCCGCCTTTCCGGGCGAGGCCGAAGGCCAGCGCCGATACCATGCGGCTCGTCGCCGACTGGTCGGGATGGAAATACCGGTTGACGAAGATCGTCCTCATGAATTCGCCCCGCATCGCACGTCCTGGCTTCGATCCTGCCAGCGGACGGGTGGACGGCAAGTTCTCCAAAGGCGCTAGAAGGCGTGGCGCATCCGCTCTGCGCCTACGTCTTCCGCACGAAGGGGCATGGACCTTCGGCGTGCAGGGGTGGGGATACCGTCTCGCTGGTGGCGGCGAGATCTCCCACGTCCCCCGAACGGCCACCTTGCCGGTCGGCCCGTCCCATCGCTAACTCTCGGGCCGACGGGCGACGAACCATCGTGCCCGGCGTTTTCCTCGTGCGAAAGCTGATCCAGCGATGTCTGAGAAAACTGCCTTGATCATCGGCGTGACGGGCCAGGATGGCTCCTATCTGACCGAGCTGCTGCTCGCCAAGGGATACCGGGTGCATGGCCTCAAGCGGCGGTCGTCCTCCTTCAATACCGCCCGTGTCGATCATCTCTATGTCGACCCGCGGTCTGCGAATGTGCGGTTTCACATGCATTTCGGGGACCTGACCGATGGGACGAACCTCTGCCGGGTGATCCAGGAGGTCTGCCCGGACGAAATCTACAATCTTGGCGCCCAGAGCCATGTACAGGTCAGCTTCGAGACGCCGGAATATACCGCCAATACCGATGCGCTCGGCACGTTGCGGCTGCTGGAGGCCATGCGCCTCCTTAAAGTGGGAGAGCGCTGCCGCTTCTATCAGGCCTCGACCTCGGAACTGTTCGGCGGCATCGGCGAGACGCCGCAGCGGGAGGGAACGCCTTTCCATCCGCGCAGCCCCTATGCCGCCGCCAAGCTCTACGCCTACTGGATGACGGTCAATTATCGTGAAGCATACGGTTTCCACGCTTCAAACGGCATCCTCTTCAACCATGAGAGCCCGCGCCGGGGGGAAACCTTCGTCACGCGCAAGATCACGCGGGCGGTCGCCGCGATAGAATGGGGCCTGCAGGACAAGCTCTTCCTCGGCAATCTCGATGCCCGGCGCGACTGGGGACATGCGCGCGACTATGTCGAGGGCATGTGGCGGATCCTGCAGCAGGAGGTGCCGGATGACTATGTGCTTGCCACGGGCGAGGCCCATACCGTGCGGGAGTTCGTCGAGCGCGCCTTCGAGGTCGTCGGCAAGTCCATCGAATGGGACGGCGCCGGCGTCGACGAGATCGGCTATGAGCGCAAGAGCGGCCGCGCACTCATCCAGATCGACCCGCGCTACTTCCGACCCGCCGAGGTGGACATCCTGCTCGGCGACGCGAGCAAGGCGCGGGACAGGCTCGGCTGGCGGCGGACCGTGTCCTTCGAGGCGCTCGTTTCGGAAATGGTGGAATCGGACCTGCGCGTCATCACCAGGGAGGAAGGCCGCAATGATCTCCACGGCTGACAAGGCCCCGGTATCGTATGACCTGCGCGGCAAGCGCGTCTGGGTCGCGGGGCATTCGGGTATGGTCGGCTCGGCGCTCCTGCGTCGGCTGAAACGGGAGCGCTGTGACCTGCAGACGGTCGCGCACGGGCAGGTCGACCTGACGCGCCAGGCCGATACCGAGAACTGGATGCGCAAGGCGCGGCCGGAGGCCATCTTCATCGCTGCCGCACGGGTCGGCGGCATCGGGGCGAATGCACGCTACCCGGCGGAGTTCCTTTCCGAGAACATGCTAATTCTCGTCAATGTCATCAAGACCGCGTCGGATCTCGGTGTCGAGAAGCTGATGTGCCTGGGATCGAGTTGCATCTATCCCAAACATGCCGAGCAACCCATCGGCGAGGATGCCCTGCTGACGGGCAGTCTGGAGCCCACCAACGAAGCCTATGCGCTTGCCAAGATCGCCGGGATAAAGCTTGCCGCCGCCTATGCGGAGCAACACGGTCGTCGCTTTATCTCCGTCATGCCGACGAACCTTTACGGCCAGAACGACAATTTCGACCTCGACCATTCCCATGTCATCCCGGCGCTGATCCGCAAGATGCACGATGCTCGCGTCGCCCATCGCGACAGCGTCGTCGTCTGGGGAACTGGTACGCCGAAGCGGGAATTCCTGCATGTTGACGATCTGGCCGACGCCTGCGTTTTCCTGATGAAGGAATATGAGAGCCCAAAACCGATCAACGTCGGGTCGGGGGAGGAGATCTCCATCGGTGAACTCGCTTTCCTGATCGCCGATATCGTCGATTTTCGCGGCCATATCGTCTTCGACGCCTTCAAGCCTGACGGCACGCCCCGCAAACTCCTCGACAGTTCCCGTTTGCGCGCGCTCGGATGGTCGCACAAGACCGAGCTTCGCGCCGGAATCAGGGACCTGTATCACCGGTGGCGAGACAGCGACCTCAAGCCGATCGCCCAGCAGGACTATCCCTGAACGTTGGCCTCGTCGCTTTCCGCCAGCACCACCAGACGGGCCAACTCCGGCAGGGAAGCGACCTGCATCCGCCGCATGATCGCGGCGCGGTGCACTTCGACCGTGCGCTGACTGACATGCAGATCCTGCGCGATCACCTTGCTGGCCTGGCCGGCAAGCACCCGATCGAGGATTTCCCGCTGGCGTCCCGTAAGGTGCGACAGCCGAGCCCTTGCCTCTCGCTGCCTTGTGTCCTGCATGCCCGTATTGCGGCTGCGCGCCAGGGCCTTGGAAACGCTCGCCAGCAGATCGGATGGCCCGATCGGTTTCTCGATGAAATCGGATGCCCCTGCCTTCATTGCCAGAACGGCCGTCGCGACATCGCCGGCACCCGTGATCATGATGATGGGTAGGTTGACCCCGCGCCCGCGCAGGGTTCGCAATACGTCCAGGCCACCGATACCCGGCAGCTTGACGTCCATGACGAGGCATCCGGGCGAGGCGTCGTCGAAGGCGGCAAGAAAGCTCTCACCATCGCAAAACGCCTGCACGCGGCGCCCGTCGGCCTCGAAAGTCTCCTGCAAGGCTTCGCGTATCGCGCGGTCATCGTCGATGACGAAGATCGCCGGCTCGGCCGACAGTGATGCCTTTGGCTCCTGCCGCTTGCCTTCGATCTCTATTCCGCTGGTGTGCAGCAGGAGCTGGATTGCCTTCAGGAGATCGCCGAGGCTCACGGGCTTGGGCATGTGCAGGCAATCTTCGGCAGATAGAATGCGCAACGTTTCCGCCGTGATGTCTCCCGTCAGGATGATCGCGGGGATGTTTCGGCCAAGGATTGCGCGAAGCTCCCTGGCGACATCGATGCCTTTGATCTCGTTTGGAAGATTGTAATCGGCGAGGATGAGTGTGGGAATCACCGTGCCGCTGGAGACAAGATCAATCGCGGTCGCGCCGTTGTCAGCGGAATAGACCAGATGCTGTTCGTCACGCAACGCGATCTCGATCAGGTTGCGGACCTTCTGGTCGTCTTCCACGACGAGGACGTTGCCGCGCAGAGGCGGCGCCTCAAGGTTTTTCTCGACTTGCGTCCGATCCTGCTGCGGATCCTCCTTGCCGAGCGCGACATGGACGGAGAAGACGGAGCCCTTGCCCGGAACGGAGCGGACCTGGATCTGGTGGCCGAGCAATGCGCTGAGGCGCTTGACGATGGAAAGACCCAGGCCAAGGCCGAGTTCGGCCTCGGTGCCGTCGCTGTCCGCCTGATGGTATTCGTCGAAGATGACCTGGAGTTCGTGGGCCGCGATGCCGATGCCGCTGTCCCATACCTCGATGGTAAGCGCGTCCTTGTGTCGTCGGCAGCCCAGCAGGATCTTTCCTTCCCGCGTGTATTTGAGCGCATTCGCCAGGAGATTGCGAAGCATCTGTTCCAGAAGGCGAGGGTCGGTGCGCACCAGCTGGTTCGACGGCACGAAGCGCAGGGAAAGGCCTTTTTCCATGGCGTTGTAGCCAAACTCGTCATGCAGGCGCTGCAACACGTCGTTGACCTTGCAGGTGACGATGCGTGGATAAACCGTACCTGCCTCTATCTGGTTGATGTCGAGGAGTGCGTTGAGCATCCCGGACATCGATCCCAGCGTGTCGCGGAAGCTCTTGACCAGCTTCTCGGCCTTTTCGTTTTCCACGGATTTCTCCAAAAGGCCTTGGAGCAGGACGAGCGACTGCAGGGGTTGGCGTAGATCGTGGCTTGCCGCGGCGAGGAAGCGGGACTTTGCCGCATTGGCGCGCTCGGCGGCCCGTTTCGCCCGGTTGAGCGCTTCATGGGCCCGGTGCTGGGTGGTCACGTCAGCAAAAGTGATGACGACGCCCTCTGTGCCGCCTTCCTGGGTTCGATACGGCATGACACGGCGCATGTACCAGGTGCCGTTCGCGTTTCTGACTTCCCGCTCTCTGGTGCTACTGCCTTTCAGAATGGCGGCGGCGTCGCCGAGCAGGGTCGGATCGGGCACGCGCGCATTGAGGTCCGCCAGTGGCCTGCCGATGTCGCCCATGATGACGTTGAAGATCGAGCGGGTCGCCGGTGTGAAGTAGCGGATGTTCAAGCCGGGATCGAGGAAGATCGTTGCGACGTCGGTGCTGTACAGCACATTCTCAAGGTCATTTGCCGTCGCGCGCTGGCGTTCCAGCGCCTCCTGAAGCTGGGCGTTGAGCGCGGTCAGTTCCTCGTTCAACGACTGGAGTTCCTCCTTGGAGGTCAGCAACTCCTCGTTGGCGGACTGATACTCCTCGTTGAGGGAAAGGGTTTCCGCATTGATCGCCTTTTGCTCTTCCGCCGCATTCTCCAGATCCCGGATCGCGGCCTGGAGCTCCGTGCGGGTGGCTGCAAGCTCGCTTTCCAGCCTGCCGGACCGGTCGTTTTGGGCAGGCTCCACAAGATCGCCGGCCAGGGAAGGCTGCGCGACGTCGAGGAAGCTGACAAGAAACAGGTCCTCCCCGTCGGTGGTGACCGGCTGCACTGCGATTTCGTAACGCGACAGAGTATCGGCCGCATCGTGATACAGGCCGGTCGCCATGGTGCGGACCTTTTCCTGCTGGGCGCGATGGAGCGCCGAGCGGAGCTTGGTGTGCACGCTGCGCGGCGTCATCGTGAAGAGGTCCTGGGTCGGATAGCCGGGCGCAATGCGCAGATAGCGCTGCACGGGCCCCAGAGAGTAGAGGTATTCGTATTTTCGGTTGATCAGCACCGTGGCCGGGGCGTAGCTGTCGAGGATCGTGCGGCGGCAGAGTTCGGCGAGGACGGCCTGCCGTCCCGGCATCTGTCCGTGCTGTATTGGCACCCGGACATTGTCCGATGCGTTGACGGCAAAACCATAACGGCCCCGTTGGCCCTTGCGGCGGAAAATCCTCGCGGATTTGTCGATCACGTCGAAGCGGCTGGTTCCCGCCCCCACGGTTTCCGTGTTGCCAAGCAGCAGGATGCCATTGTCGTTGAGGGCGAAATGGCAAAGTCCGATGACCTTCGCCTGTGCCTCCGGTCCGAGATAGATCAGGAGATTGCGGCAGGAGATGAGGTCGATGTTGG
This sequence comes from Shinella sp. G-2, assembly GCF_050172695.1. Classification (NCBI taxonomy): domain Bacteria; kingdom Pseudomonadati; phylum Pseudomonadota; class Alphaproteobacteria; order Hyphomicrobiales; family Rhizobiaceae; genus Shinella; species Shinella sp. G-2. The sequence goes on from NZ_JBBEYH010000007.1 coordinate 124,377, forward strand.
AGAAAGGCGGATCGCTGAGGACGTTCTGGACCGCGAAGATGATCGAGGAGCGAAGCTCCGAGTTAACCCGGTAGCCTTGCTCCTCCTGGGTAAAGAAGCGTTGCAGCCGTTCGGGCGATACATCCGCCTTGATCGCCAGCGGATAGAAACCCTCGCGCGCGAACGCGACCGCAGCCTCGTCCGCATCGGACGCGAAAATCTGCATCCGGATGTCGTGCCTGGCATGCGAAATACATTCCTGCACGATCATGCCCAGAGAATAGGCTTCCTCGCCGGTGCTGCATCCAGCAATCCATAGGCGAAGCGTGCGCCCGGACGGATGAGCCGCGATGAGCTCGGGTACGATCTTCGTGCGCAGCCGCTCGAAAATCTCGGGGTCACGGAAAAAGCTTGTGACGTTGATCAGGATATCAGCCGCAAGCTGGGATAGTTCCGACGCATTTTCCTCCAGGAGGCGAAGGTACCGCGCCGTGTCGGTGGAAGCTATTCCGGCCATGGCCATGCGCCGTTCCAGCCTGCGATAGAGCGTTCCCTGCTTGTAGAGGGCGAAATCCTTGCCGGCCGTCTCGCGAAGCATGGTGAGGATCCGGTCTACGACGGCCTGTTTTGAAGGCGGCCGGACGCTGTCGGGGACGGTTGGGGGCGACGGGCTTTGCAGGGCCTGTGCGATAGCAGCGAGCGGCATGACGTGTTCGGCCATTCCTGAATCGATCGCGCTCTTCGGCATGCCGTCATAGTCCGCCTCTTCCGGGTCCTGGACATAGACCCGGCCGCCGGCTTCGCGGATGAAGCGGATGCCGATGCTTCCGTCTGTCCCGGTGCCGGACAGGACGACCGCTGTTGCACGCGCGCCATACGCCGCAGCCAGGGAATTCAACAGGAAATCATAGGGCATGCGAATGCCACGACGAACGGGCGGCGTTGTGAGGCGTATCGTGTCGGCTTCCACGGCGATATAGCAGCCGGGCGGGATAATGAAGAGGTGATCGGGCTCCAGCTTCCGGCCGTCCGCAGCCTGAACGACCTTCATGCTGGTGTGGCTGGAAAGGAGTTCGACCAGAAGGCTCTCATGAATGGGATCGAGATGCTGGACGAGGATGAAGGTATTACCACCCCCCGATGGCATGGCTTCAAGAAGAGCTCGGCAGGCATCAAGCCCGCCGGCCGACGCGCCGATCGCGATAACGCCTGCGACCGGCCCGCCGGAGGTGTCGTTTAGCCCCGACGAAACGCGCGAAAAGGGATGGCTCGAACTCATGGATGCAATCTCAGGGATTCTGCACACATTTTGAGCGTTCAACATGCGTGTGTCGGTTCGTACACAGTATAAACAGCCCAAGCCGAATTGCATACCCTGGGCTGTACGTATTTTCCGAATCTGTTCGCGGGCATCTTTTTTGATATAGATTTAAGATTGCAAAAAGTATCGCTTGGAGACGTCAATATTGTTTCCACCGTAACTACGCTTCTCGCTGCGCGAGAAAGTATTTTTATGCGACTTAAACTTGTTTTTGCGGAAATAAGCTCTCTCCCTCTGATTTATCAATTCTAAGGATTCCTGTTGTGGTCGAGGTCGGAGGAATAAACGGGTTGGGTCATCGGGCGGCCTTGAACGGGACGCTGCGGTTGGCGGCTTTCAAGTCCGTCGCTCCGGTAAGGAGCGCGTTGGAAAGCATGCGCGTCCTCGACATGATCGACGAACGGACGCTTGACCGCGAATGTCTTTCTCAGAGTCTTGTGTCGCACGGTCTCGACATGACCATCGTGCTCTTCAACTCCATTGAAGCCTGGATGTCGAAGCATACCGAGGCATCGACCGGTGTGTTGCTCAATGTCGGTAGCCGTGATTGTACCGAGCCGCGTATCGAGAGCAACATCCGCATGCTCGTTTCGCGGTTCCCGGATCTGCCGGTCATCATCCTTTCCGACAACCATGACCTGCGGCAGGTGCTGACGGTGCTGGATCTTGGTGTCAGGGGGTTCATCCCCTCGGCGGTCGGCATCTCCGTCTGCGTGAAGGCGATCTCGCTTGCGCTTTCAGGCGGCGTCTTCATCTCCACCGAGAGCCTGCCGGAACTGCGCAGGCTGATGTCGGCTGCCGATCAGCAGGAGCGCAAGCGGGCCGAGATCTTCACTTGCCGGGAGGAGGACGTCATTGCGATGCTCAAACTCGGCAAGGCCAACAAGATCATCGCTTATGAGCTCGAACTGCGCGAAAGTACGGTCAAGGTCCACATCCGTAACATCATGAAGAAGTTGAAGGTCCGCAATCGGACGGAAGTGATCTTCAAGCTCAACGAGCTCTACAACTGATCCCTACGCCTATCGGCCATGTTCCCTCCACCAAAAGCGCGGATGCGCGCGCCGTGGATGGGGCGATAGTGCCCGGAAGGGCTGGAAGGCCCGGGAGGGCAAGATGGACGCATTCATTCAGGACTTCGAGAAATCCGACCGGCTTCGCCGGCGCGCGCACCGCATCATCCCTGGCGGGGCGCACACCTATGCCAAGGGCGACGACCAATATCCGGTCCTGTCGCCGGGTTTCATCGTCAACGGTTACGGTTGCCATGTGTGGGACGCCGACGGCAACGCCTATATCGAATACGGCATGGGCAACCGCGCGGTCGGCCTCGGGCACGCCTATCGCCATGTCGTGGATGCCGTCGCGCGGCAACTGGAACTCGGCTGCAACTTCACGCGGCCCGCACGCATCGAGATCGACTGCGCCGCGACCTTCCTTCAGATGGTCCCGGGCGCGGACATGGTCAAGTTCTGCAAGGACGGCTCGGACGCGACGTCGGCGGCGATCCGTCTTGCGCGGGCGGCGACGGGCAGGGACCTCGTCGCGCGATGCCTTGACCATCCGTTCTTTTCGACCGACGACTGGTTCATCGGCACGACCGAGATGAATGCGGGCATTCCTGCGGCCGTCCGGGACCTGACGCTCGGCTTCCGCTACAACGACCTCGATGATGCGCGCGATCTGTTCGCTCGCCATCCGGGCAGGATTGCCGCCCTCATTCTCGAAGCCTCGCGCGGCGACGAGCCGGCGGAGGGCTATCTGCACGACCTGCAGGCGCTTTGCCAACGCAACGGCGCGCTGTTCATTCTCGACGAGATGATCACCGGCTTCCGCTGGGCGCGCGGCGGCGCGCAGGACTATTATCGGCTGCAGCCGGATCTCTCCTGCTTCGGCAAGGCGCTTGGCAACGGTTTCGCCATCTCGGCGCTCGCCGGCAAACGCGAATTCATGGCGCTTGGCGGTATCGAGCAGACCGAGAGGCCTCGCGTCTTCCTGCTGTCGACGACCCATGGCGCCGAAACCCATGCCATGGCGGCGGCGATCGCCACCATGCATGTCTACGCGCAGGAGCCGGTCATTCCTCATCTGCGCAGCCAGGGACTGCGGCTCAAGGCCGGCATCGAGCAGGCGATTGTCCGCCACGGCTTGCAGCGCTTCGTCGGCGTGACGGGTCACCCCGCCTGCCTGTCCTATTTCACGAAGGGCAGGGATGGTACGTCCTCGCAGGCATTCCGAACGCTCCTGCTGCAGGAAACCATCCGCCGCGGCGTGCTCGCGCCATCGCTCGTGGTGAGTTACACGCATGGCAACGACGAGATCGACCAGACCGTGGAAGCCTTCGACGGCGCGCTCGGCGTCTATCGCCTCGCCCTCGACCACGGTATCGAGAACTATCTGGTCGGCCGCCCCTCGGACGTCGTGTTCCGCCGCTATAACACCGAGGCCAAGCCCTGCGCCGGAACGCCAGACCGCCTGAGCCTGTCCGAAAGCGGTAGGGCGGGCGGCCGATAACGCCTTTCGGGTGCGCGCCGCCGTCTTTGTCGTCAATCGTGGTCCGCGGCGCGCCGCCGTAGCATCTTCCTTCAGCAACGAGGCCGGGAGATGCGGACATGAAGGTGCTTGTAACGGGACACCAGGGCTATATCGGTGCAGTGATGGTTCCGATCCTGCTGCGGGCGGGCCATGAGGTCCATGGCTACGACAGCAGGCTCTACCGGCGCTGCGGCTACGCGCCCGGCGGGACCATGACGGAGGTTCCATCCACGCTCAAGGACGTCAGGGATATAACGCCCGAGGACCTCGAGGGATTCGATGCCGTCATCCATCTTGCGGCGTTGTCGAACGATCCGCTGAGCAATCTCGATCCCGATGTCACCTACGACATCAACCACAAGGGCAGCGTGCGCGTCGCGCGGGCAGCCAAGCAGGCCGGTGTCGCCCGCTTCCTCTTCGCCTCCTCTTGCAGCAACTACGGCCTTGCCGGCGAAGACCTCGTTGCCGAGGACGCGCCGCTCAATCCGGTTTCGGCCTATGGCCGCTCCAAGGTGATGGCGGAAACGGACATCGCGGGGCTGGCTGACGCCGGCTTCTGCCCGGTGTTCCTGCGGCCGGCGACGGCCTATGGCCTGTCGCCCATGCTGCGCTTCGATATCGTGCTCAACAATCTCGTCGCCTGGGCCGTGACGCGCGGCGTCATCCTGCTGAAATCGGACGGCACGCCCTGGCGGCCGATCGTCCATGTCGAGGACATCTCCGGCGCCTTTCTCGCAGCGCTCGAAGCACCGACGGAAGCGGTCTTCGCCGAAGCGTTCAATGTCGGCCGGACGGAGCACAACTACCAGGTCCGCGACATAGCCGACGTGGTGGCCCGGACCGTGCCAGACTGCCGGCTGGAATATGCCAGCGAGGCGGGGCCGGATGCGCGCTCCTACCGCGTCGATTTCGGCAAGATCGCGCGAACCCTGCCGGCCTTCCGTCCGCAGTGGGACGTGGTGGCCGGGGCCAGGCAGCTTCACGACGCCTATCATGGCGCAGGCCTCACGCTCCAGGAATTTGAAGGGCCCCGTTATCAACGCATCGGCCATATCCGCGCGCTTCTCGCCAGCAACACGCTCGACCGGAACCTCAGGTGGCGGCCGGCGGTGAAGGCCCTGGCAGACACGCTGGCGGCGCACGCGTGAGGGATGGCGATGAACGAGGCGGCACGGCTCCAGCCATCGGCGGACGGTACGGCTGATATCGGCGGTGAACTCCACGCGCTCGTCTCCCGGCTCTTTCCGATTTGCCGCAGCATCACGGGCGAGGGCGTGCGCCGCACCCTCGCGATCCTGTCGGAGCATGTCGATATCACGGTCCGCGAGGTGCCCTCAGGCGCCCAGGTTTTCGACTGGACCGTGCCGCAGGAGTGGACCGTGCGTGGCGCCTATGTCCGCGCGGCGAGCGGCAAGGTCGTGGTCGATCTCGCTGCATCCAACCTGCATCTCGTCGGTTATAGCGAACCCGTCGCGCGCCGCATGCCGCTATGCGAGCTTCGCACGCATATCCATACGTTGCCGGACCAACCCGACCTCATTCCCTACCGGACCAGCTACTACAGCCGGAACTGGGGGTTCTGCATGGCGCATCGCGATTATCTCGCGCTGGAGGACGGCGAATACGACGTCTTCATCGACACCACGCTTGCCGATGGGGCGCTGACCTATGGCGAGGTCTTCCTGCCGGGCGAAACCGGGCGCGAGGTGTTGCTGACCGCCCATATCTGCCACCCCTCGCTTGCCAACGACAATTGCTCCGGCCTTGCGGTGCTCGCGCGCGTCGCCAGGACCCTTGCGGCGCGCCGCATCCGGTTCGGCTACCGCTTCCTCTTCGCGCCGGGCACGATCGGCGCTCTCTGCTGGCTTGCCGGGAACGAGGCGGGGCTTTCCCGTATCGATCACGGCCTCGTCGTCTCCTGCATCGGCGACGGCGGCGGTCCGGTCTACAAGCGCAGCCGCCGCGGCGATGCGACGATCGACCGGGCCATGGAAGCCGTGCGCTGTGACGGCCGGGAGGTGACGATGCGTGACTTCAGTCCTTTCGGTTATGACGAGCGGCAGTTCTGCTCGCCGGGTTTCAACCTGCCGGTCGGCCTTCTCCAGCGCAGCGCCTTTGGAACCTTTCCCGAATATCATACCTCGGCGGATGATCTGGATTTCGTACGGCCGGAGCACCTTGCCTCCTCCTTTCGCATGATCATGGATGTCGTCGACATCCTCGAAACCGACCGCATACCCCTCAACCTCTCGCCGAAGGGAGAGCCGCAACTCGGGCGACGGGGGCTTTATTCGGCGACGGGCGGTCACACGGCGACCTCGGATATCACCATGGCCTACCTCTGGGTGTTGAACCTTGCCGACGGCAGCCATTGCCTGCTCGACATTGCCCGCCGCTCCGGATTGCCGTTCTCGGCGATTGCCGCCGCCGCCACACGGCTCGAGGCGTGCGGACTGCTCGGCAAGTCTCAGGCATGAAATTCGCATTCCGCAAGAAGCGGCCAGTTCCGGTCCTTTTCCGACATTACGGCCGGCTTTGCCGGCCAGTCTATCGCAAGAGCGGGATCGTCGTAGCGCACGCCGGCAGCCGCGTCAGGATCGTAGCGCGCCGAGATGAGATAGCCGACGACGGCATCCTCGGTCAGCGACAGGAAACCATGCGCGAAGCCTTCCGGAATATAGAGCTGGCGCATGTTTTCGGCGCTGAGTTCCGCCGCCGTCCAGTGGCAGTAGCCGCGCGATTGCGGGCGCAGATCGACGGCCACGTCCCAGATCGCACCCTTCAGGCAGGATACCAGCTTCACCTCCCGGTGCGGTACGCGTTGGAAATGCAGGCCGCGAAGCGTGTGCTTCTGCGTCGAACGAGAGAGGCTGTGCTGGACGAAACGGTTCTCAAGCGCCAGTGCTTCCATTTCGTCGATGCAGAAGGTCCTGGCGAATGAGCCTCGCGCATCGACGATCGGCAACGCCTCGATAAGCCACACGCCGTCGAGATCGGTTCTGGTGAACAGCATTGGTTTCTCCTCTGCCCGTGTTCCACGATCCTGACGGATACAAGCCGTCTGCCAAGTACGGTTTCCGGCGTATTGCAAAGGCCGCGGCGTCAAGGTGGTTAACATCCGCTTATGCATGTTTCACAAGGCTACGCCTTTCGGATAGGGACGGTGTTCGCAAGGTAGTATGGCAGCCTTCGTATTCCCTGCTTAATCTGGCAACCACGTCGAGAAACGGTCCCCTTGCGGATAGGCTATCTTCGATCGCCTCCTCCTTCGGTCCGGACCGGGTATCTCCTTGGAGGCGTTGCCATGAGTTTTCAGGCCAGCCATTCGCTCTCGCAATCCCACAGCCCATCGCTGAGACCCGCGTGCCGGCTGTGCGGAAGAGCCTTGAAACATACCGTCGTCGATCTCGGCATGTCGCCGCCGTGCGAAAGCTTCCGCCAGGAAAGCGAACTCGGCCTTATGGAGGCGTATTATCCGCTGCATGTGCGCGTGTGCGAAGAATGCATGCTGGTGCAACTGGAGGAACATGTCAGCCGGGAGAGCATCTTCGAGGAGTACGCGTACTTCTCCTCCTATTCCACGAGTTGGGTGGCGCATGCGGAGCGCTATTGCGAACGGATGATCGATCGCTTTTCCCTCAATGCGCGCAGCTTCGTTGTCGAGATCGCCAGCAACGACGGCTATCTCCTGCAGCATTTGGTTGCGCGGGGTATACCCGTGCTCGGTATCGAACCGGCGGTCAATGTCGCCGAGGTGGCAATCGCCCGCAACATACCGACGAAGACCGCTTTCTTCGGCAAGCGTCTTGCCGGCGACATGGTGGCCGCCGGCCAGAAGGCCGACCTGATCGTCGCCAACAACGTGCTGGCCCAGGTGCCCGACATCAACGACTTCCTGAGCGGCATGAAGCGCATCCTCAAGCCCGAGGGTGTCGTGACGCTGGAGTTCCCCCATGTCGCGACGCTGATCGCGCAGAACCAGTTCGACACGATCTATCACGAGCATTTCTCGTACTTCTCCCTGTTCACGGTGCAAGTCGCCGCCCGGCTGCATGGCCTCGAAATTTTCGACGTCGAGGAGCTGCCGACCCATGGGGGATCGCTGCGCGTCTATCTCGGTCATGCGGGGCGCTCGGGGGTGATCAGCTCGAATGTCGGCACTCTCCTGGAGCGGGAGCGCCGGTCCGGGCTGCATGGCGTGGAGGCCTACACGTCCTTCTCCACGCGCGCGCGGCAGGCAAAGCGCAACCTGCTCTATTTCCTCATCAGCGTGAAGGAGCGGGGGGCGAGCATCTGCGGCTACGGCGCGCCCGGCAAGGGCAACACGCTCCTGAACTATTGCGGGATCGGCACGGATTTCCTCGACTTTACCGTGGACCGCAATCCCTACAAGCACGGCCGCTTCACGCCGGGCATGCATATTCCCATCCTGCCCGTCGAGGCGATCGATCTCCACCGACCGGATTACATCCTGATCCTGCCCTGGAACCTGAAAGCCGAGATCGTGGCCCAGATGCGCCATGTCGGTAGCTGGGGCGCGAAATTCATCGTCCCCATTCCCGAGGTCGCCGTCGTCGATCCCCTGGAGGACCTGTCATGAAGGTCGTGCTTTTCTGCGGCGGGCGTGGAACACGCATCCGCGAATATTCGGAAGCCGTGCCCAAGCCCATGATCCCGCTCGGTGCGCAGCCGATCCTGCGCCATGTCATGCAGTACTACGCCTCCTACGGCCACGACGACTTCACGCTTTGCCTCGGTTACAAGGCGAACGTCATCAAGGACTTCTTCCTCAACTGCCGGCCGCAGACCTTCTCGGATTGCATCGTGTCCGGGGAGGGGCGGGTCGAACTGCTCGGCGAGGCACAGGAGCACTGGCGTATCGCGCTGATCGATACCGGCATCTGGCGCAATATCGGAGAACGCCTCTGGGCGGTGCGCGAACAGGTCAGGGGCGAGCGCATCTTCCTGGCCAATTACAGCGACGGCCTGACCGACGTCGATCTCGACGACATGGTCGCCCGCTTCGAGGCCAGCGGCAAGATCGCCTGCTTCCTCGCGGTGCGCCCCCCGCTCACCTACCACCTTGCCGATATCGACGAGGCGGGCCGGGTGCGTGAATTCCGCTCGTCGGACACGTCCGATATCTGGATCAACGGCGGATACTTCCTGATGCGCGGCGAGATATTCGACTACATGCGCGAGGGCGAGGAACTGGTTCTCGAGCCCTTCGAGCGGCTGATCAAGGACGACATGCTGATGGCCTACAAGCATGAGGGCTTCTGGCGCTCCATGGACACGTTGCGCGACTGGCAGATGCTGGAGGAAATGGTCGAGCGCGGCGAGATGCCATGGGTCCACCAGATGGAGGGGGAGCGCATATCCAGGCTGCGCAGGGTCGACAGGTCATGAAAACGCTGCCCTTTGCTTCCGCCGGACACCGGTTGCGGATTCTCTGCCTCGGCGCCCATGCCGACGATATCGAGATCGGCGCGGGCGGCACGATCCTCGGCCTGATCGGGGGCGGCGTAAAGCTGGAGGCCTATTGGTGCGTCATGAGCGCGACCGCGGAGCGGGCGGCCGAGACGCGCCGGTCCGCCGCCGACTTCCTCGCCGGCGCGGCGTCCGCCACGGTCGAGGTCTGCGGCTTCGAGGACAGCTATTTTCCGAGCCAGAGTCGCGAGATCAAGGCCTTCCTGCTGGCCTTGCGTGACCGGGTGGAACCCGATGTCATCTTCACCCACAGCCGTTACGACGCCCACCAGGATCATCGGGAACTGAACGCCCTGACGACGAACGTTTTTCGCGACCATTTCGTGCTAGAATACGAAATCCCAAAATGGGATGGAGACATCACGGAACGCAATGCCTACGTGCCCCTGCCGCCCGGCGTCATCGACCGCAAGATCGACCTGCTCATGGAGCACTTCGCGACGCAACGGTCCAAGGACTGGTTCCACGCGGATGTCTTTCGGGGAATAGCCCGCATGCGCGGCATGGAATGCCGCTCGCCCTCGCTTTTCGCGGAGGCTTTCACGGTGCGCAAGATGGCCCTCGCGTAGGGCGGACAGCCGAGATCGAACAGAGGCCAGACTCGTAATTCTGACCGGGAAACTAATGAGGGGTACCATGGCAAGAGACGACGAAGCGGATTCCGACAAAGAGGCGATCAATATCATGCGGACGCGGAGTTCAGCCGGCAGAGACAGCCGCGCCGATTCCAGGGAATATGTCGACCGACAATCCCAGCAATATGCCGCAAGCGACTATGTCGCGATCTTCGACAAGCGCAACCTCGATCGGGAATGTCTTGCCAACAGTCTGGATTCACATCGGATCGGCATCAGCGTGTTTACCTTTTCCGGGCTTGCCGCGTGGCAACAAAGCAAGGCAAGCCTCGGCACGCTTCGCGCCAGTCTCGTCAACATTGGCAGCAGAAACGTCTCCGATCCGGACCTGCGGGACGAGATCACGCAACTCCTGACGACGCTGGAGCCAGTGCCGGTGGTGGTGCTTTCCGACAACCAGACGCTCGATCACGTGCTCGACGTCATCGATCTCGGCGTACACGGGTTTATTCCGAGCTCCGTCGATATCGACGTCTGCATCGAAGCGATCGGGCTTGCCATCGCCGGCGGGCAATTCGTTCCGGCCAGCAGCGTGCTTGCGATGCGCGGGCTTCTCGGCAGCTATCCGCAGAAAGTCCGTGGCTGGTCTGCCTTCACGGTGCGCCAGGCGGCCGTCGCCGAGGCGCTGCGCCGCGGCAAGGCGAACAAGATCATCGCCCGGGAGCTCAATCTCTGCGAAAGCACGGTGAAGGTACACATTCGCAACATCATGAAGAAGCTCGGCGCGACCAATCGCACGGAAGTCGCCTGCAAGGTCGGTGAGATCCTGTCGGACGAGACCTATCAAAGCAGCCAGGCGTAAAGCCGGCCCCATTACAGGAATTCAGTCATGATCTGGTCAGACAGACCGGCCGGACCGGAGGAGTTCGTCCTTCCCCGGCCCCTTGCCGTCATCGTGGAACGCCGGTGGCCGATCCTCGCCTGCCTTGCCGCGGGTGTTGCGATCGCGGCGGTCGGTTATCTCGACCAGCCGTCGCGCTACGGCGCCGAGGCGGTGCTGGCGCTGGACATGCGCAAGTTCCAGGCGCTGCCCACGGAATCCGTCGTTTCGCCGCTGCCGCAGGAAAGCCCGGTGCTGCGCACGGAGGTCGATATCATCAGTTCCCGTTCGATGGCCGAACGGGTTCTGACCCAATTGCAGGCGGCTGGAATCGATGCCGCCAAGGGCTTCGGCCTGACGGCGGAGAATGCGGTCGGCCATGCGGGATCCTCCGCCCGGGCGAACCGTGTCAGCGTCGACCGCCGCGTCCTTCTCGACAGCCTCATTTCCGGTGTCCGCGTCACCAATGACGGCCGTTCCTATACGATCTATGTGGCGTTCAGCGGCATGGAGCCGGAATTCACGGCTGCGGTCGCCAATGCCTATGCCGAGGCCTATATCAACTATCAGGTCGATGTGCAGACGTCCGCGACGCGGCGTGTCAGCGACTGGCTGGGAACGCGCCTCGTAAGCCTGCGCAGCGAACTCGAACGCTCGGAACATGCGGCGACCTCGTTCCGGGAGAAATCCGGAATCGCCAAGTCGAACGGCACGACCTTGCTGTCCCAGCAGATCGCCGGACTAAATGCTGAACTCGCGCGACTGCGGGCCCAGCTTGCGGGATTGGTCGCGCGCCTTGCGACGGCGGTCGACGTATCGGATGGGCAGAGCGGCCTTGCCATTCCCGAAGTCCTGAACTCGCCGGCGATCCAGCAATTGCGCACCGAGGAAGCCCGTCTCAAGCGGCTGCTTGCCGCGATCAGCGAAAGCGGCGCGGTCAAGAATCCGCAAATTCCGGACCTGACCTCGCAATTGGGGACGATTCAGACGCAGATCGGCGCCGAGGTGGAGCAGATCGTCGACAGTCTGCGCACAGAGATCGAGGTCGCGCGCCGCCAGCAGACCGGCCTTGAGGCGAGCTTGAAGCAGTTACAGGCGGAGATGTCGAACGCGAACGAAGCGATCGTGCAGGCCGACCAGCTCGACCGCGAGGCCAGCGCCAACCGGGCGATCTACGAGAGCTACCTCACGCGCTACAAGCAGACGATCGAACAGGACGGCATCGCGATGGCGGAAGCGCGCATCATTTCGCGCGCGGTGCCGTCCGGATCGCCATCGAGCCCGAATGCAGCCGCCTGGCTCATCGGCGGGCTGGTGTTCGGCCTCGCCGGCGGTGCGCTCGCAACCCTCCTTCTCGAACTGCGCGCCGGCTTCCTGCGCCGTCCCGATCCGCGGGAAATCAGCGCCGGCATTCCGGTCATCGGCCGCATCCCGGAGCTTTCTGCACCGCAGCGTGCCGGTGTCGCCGATCTCATCCGTCACTCCCGCGAGCCTTTCGCCCATGCCATTGCCGACATGCAGGGCCGTCTGCGCCTCTCCGCGCGGCCCGGCAACGTTCTGGTCATCGCGGTGACATCGGCTGCTGCGAGCGAGGGCAAGACACTTGTGTCGTCCTGCCTTGCCCGCTCGCTTGCAGCGACGGGCCTCCGCACGCTGCTGCTGGACGCGAACCCGGCCTCGCCCGGCATTGCCGGGGAATTCGGTGCCCAGCCCCTGCGCACGATGGAGTGCGTTTGCACCCGAGAAAACGTCGAGTTCCGCGAGCTTGTCCGCCATGACGGTCCCTCCGGCATCGACCTGATCTGTGCGGGGATGGCGAAGGTTCCCGCCGAACATATTCTCGGCCACGACGGCTTTGCACGGCTCCTGTCTGCGCTGAGGGGCGCCTATGACGTCGTGATCGTCGATTCGACGGCGATATCGAACGGTTCCGGCGCATTGCTGGTTTCCGCGCTGGTCGACCGGACGATCCTTGTCGTTCCCGAGGGGGCCGAGCGTGAGGATACCACCCGCGCCATCCGCAGGTTCGGCAGGGCCCGCATCGCGATCGACGGCCTGGTCGTCAACTGTGCGCCCCGCAGCATTCTGGAGGGGCGCAACGTCGCTTCCCTCGCCGCCGACCATCCCGGTTCGTCTCTGGAGACAAGAAAACGCGTGGAAATGTCCACCGATCTACCTACTTTCGTCGGGTTGTGAGGTCTGAGATACCATGGCACGCCACCAAGCCGCACAGCATGAAGATCGCCGCCTTTGGCGGCATGTTCCGCGCCGGGCAGTTTCCATGTGTCTTCTGCTCGTCGCGGTCTCGATCACGCCGGCAAGCGCCCAGAACCAGGACTACAGGGTGGCCGGGGGCGACGTGCTGCGCGTCACGGTCTATGGCGATCCGGGATTGAGCGGGTCCTTTCCCATCGGCACGGACGGCACGATCGGATATCCGCTGCTCGGCAACGTCGCTGTGGCCGGCAAGGGTATCGATGAGGTTCGCCAGACCATCGATGCCGGGCTCAGGGAGCACATCGCCAACCTTTCCGTCGCGGTCGTCGTGGAAGCCTATGCGCCGGTCTTCATCGTGGGTGAAGTCCAGAAGCCCGGCCGGTATGAGTTCCGACCCGGCATGATCGCTCTCGAGCTTTTCGCGCTCGGGGGTGGGCAGAAGGAGGTGCTGGCGCAGGGCGACAATGCCGGCATGCGGCTTGCCGGCCTGCGCCAGGACTATGCGGATCTTGGCGTCCAGCTTCTCGGTCAGGATGTGAAACGGGTTCGTCTCGAGGCGGAGCTGAACGGGAAGCCTTTCACCTATCTGCCGAGCGAGGAGATCGGCACGCCGGATCCGCGGATCGTTCGTCAGGTCGTGGAGGCCGAGCGCACCCTGTTCGAGTTGCGCCGCGCGACGCTTGACGCCGAGATGAGAAGCCTGGAGCAGCAGAGGGTTGGCTATGTAGACGAGATCGACACGCTGCAAAAGAGCGGCAAGCTGCGCGACGGCGAACTCACCTTGCTGGACGAGGACGTCAAGCTTGCCCAAAGCATGGTGGAGCGCGGCCTGACGTCGAAGACCCAGCTTCGGGACAAGCAGCGGGAGATATCGGCGACGAACCGGGACATGTTGGAATTTGGCTCCTTCCTTGCCCGCGCCCGGCAGAACCTGACCGTGATCGACGGTCGCCTCAGTTCGCTGCGCGGGCAGCGCCGCGGGGACGTGGCGACAGAACTGCGCGAGGTGAACATCGATATCCTGCGCCTTCGCCGCAAGTTGACCTATAGCCTGCAGGCGATGGTCGAGGCGGGCATCGCGGTTGAGAAAAGAGACGGAACGCAGCAGACGGCCCTCCGCTTTTCCGCCGTGCGGATGGTCGGCGACACATATCGGGAAGTCGCGGTCGGCCAGACGGACCCGGTGCAGGCGGGCGATATCCTGCGAGTAAGCCTTGCTCTGGATGGAAACGATATGGCGGAGCGCTGATGCCCTATCGCAGGACCCTGGTGAGAAGGGCGCGCAGCCGCGGCATCGTATCGGGTCGTTGCAGCAGGTAGCCGAGCGGCGGCAGTATGGCGGTCGCTGGCGCCATGCGGACAGCGAGCATGAGCAGCTGCCACGCCTGCATGTTGCCCCTGAGCGCATGCGCGGCGGCCGACCAGTAGGCGCGCTCGGCAATGCCGCGCCGGGCGCGGCGGCGCAAGGTCTCGGCCCCGTCGAGCCAGCGGCCTTCATGATGGAAGAAACTCTCGGCGGCATCCGCCGTATGGCGAATGTGCAGGATCTGCTGCGCCCAAAGGTCTGCCGACCGGTTCGCGTCGTGGGTGCGGATGCCGGCCTGGACGCAATCCAGCTCGGCGACGGTTCCGTGCAGGGCAAGCCGCAGCCACAGCTCGTAGTCGTCGCTGTGCGGCAGGGCAGGGCGGTAGTAGCCGACGCGTTTCTGTATGTTCGTGCGCACGACGATGGACGGTCCCGGTATCTGGAAGACGCCGAGACGACAGAAGCGCTCGATGAAAGCCCGTCCTGTCATGAGCGTGACCGGTGGGGCGGTGGGCTGTGCCGCAATGTCGGGTATCGGTGCGTCACCCCGGATCGCCACGTCACGACCATAGGAGAAGGCGATGCTGCGATCCCGCTCCATGACGGCGGTGGCCCGCCGCAACGCACCCGGCACAAGGAAATCGTCAGCGCAGAGCAGGAGGAAGTAATCGGCCTGCGCCCAGTCGATCCCCGCATTGAAGGAGGCGTGAGGACCGAGATTTTCCGGCCGTAGCAGCAGTTCTACCCGCCGGTCGCCGGAGGCGAGGCGTCTGGCGACCGCGACGCTGTAGTCGGTAGAGGCGTTGTCGACGATCAGGACGCGCACTTCGCCCACGTCCTGTGACAGCACGCTTTTCACGCAGGCTTCGAGATAGCGGCCGTAGTTGTAGTTCGGAATGACGACGTCGACGCTCGCCATGGCTCATGTCCCCAATGCGACGAGGAACTGCCGCAGGCGATGGGCATGGTCGCGGCCGGCGTTCAGCAGGATGCGCAGTTCGGCCAGGAATGGATGGTGCGTTGCAAGGAGCCCGACCAGCCAGCCGCAGCCGGCAAGAAGAAGTGCGGCGCAGAAGCCGGGCAACCCCCCATTTTCTTGCCCTTGCAAGGCCAGCAGCGTGATCGGTCCTGCCAATGAGAAACCTGTGACGATCGCGCTCGGCATCAATGCCGCCAGGAGGCCGTGCAGAGAAAAGGGAACGTGGCGATGCACGAAGACGAGCGCGATCAGCATCTGGAGAGGTAGCGACACGAACTGGCTGAACGCCATGGTCGTCACACCATAGAGACTGGCGGCGCAAAGTATGCCGGCCGCAAGGCATCGCGAGATCAGGCTTGCCAGGAATGCATCCCTGTTGCGGCCGAGCGCCAGGAGAAGCGGTCCCGTCACGATGACGGGCAGCCAGAAGATGGCGGCAAGGGCGAGGATGCGCACGACCGGCGCGGCTTGTGACCATTGCGGACCGAGTACGATCTCGACGATTGACGGTGCGAGAAAGGAGATCAGCGCCACGCCCGGCCAGTAGAGAACAGACAAGTAGGTGAGGACGGCGAGATAGGTCTTGTCGATATCGTGCCCCTCTCGCACACGGCTTGCCAGCGCCGGAAAGGCCATGCTGTAGAAGGCTGACATGATGATGCGGTCGGGTATGCCGCACAGTGCGTTCGATCGATTGTAGAGCGCGACCGAGGTCATGGATGCGAGGCGTCCGAGGATCAGCTGCGGCACGGTTTCGTGGATTCGCTCCACCACGAGCGCCGCGCCCTTGAAGAGGCCGAAGGCCAGCACCTCACGCCAGTGCTCGAGGCCCGGGCGGAACGTCTGCCTCGCCGGAAACGGCGAGCAGGCGATCGCCAGCACGGCGAGCGCGAGCGCACCGGCCAGCATGCCCCATGCGAAGCTGGCGGGGCCGAAGCCGAGGATGGCGAGCGCGATCGTCGTCAGCACGGTCATCAGTGAAACCACCGTGCGAATGCAGGCGAGCACGCCAAAACCCATCTCGCGCCGGAGCAGGGCGATGACGGGCTGGGCGAGCGCCTCGGCGAGTCCCGCCGCCGCCGCCAGCAAAAGGAAGAAGGACAGGTCCGGCGCTGCATAGAAACGGGCGACGAAGCCTGAAAGGGCGACGAGGACCGCAGCGATCGCTGCGCTGACCGCGACCTGAAGGGTCAGCGCGGTGCGCAGCACCTCGGCATCGACGGCGCGGCGCTGGATGAGGAATTCCGACGTGACGAATTCCCGGGCGGAAAAGGCGACGACGGCGATTGCCAGGCCCATCACCGCCTCGCCGATTTCGCCCGGTGTCAGGATGCGGGCCATGATCACCAGCGCCGCGAAATTGATGAGAAGCGCGACGTATTGTTCCAGTGATGCCATCACATAGGCGCGTCGGACCATGAGCTCACGCTTTCCGCAAAAGGCTGAGGAGATCTGTTGGTTGGAGCATGTCCTTCACTCCTGCGTTGCAACGAGGATAGGCGCACCAGGGCCGAAGACCACTTACCCATTCAGCGTAGGGCATCCTGTGCAAGTGGTAGAGTTCTGCCGCGTCGATCGACCAGCACCTGCGCCAGAAGCAGGTCCTGTTGCCGGGAAAGCTCGAGGCGGATCGCCGCGTTGCGCGCCGCGAGCGCGCCGCCGGTAGCGGCAAGGTCGGCGAGCATGATGTCCACCTGCCGCAGGACCTGCTCTACCGCGAAGGTCTCGATGTGATGGCAGAAGTCGGCCCGGCCGAATTCCCGCATCAGCTCGTCGTTCTTTTCCGCATAGCCGAGCGACAGGGCCGGGCGGTCGAGTTTGAGGGCGCAGAGCAGATTGTGAAAGCGCGAGACGATGGCGATATCGACCTTGACGATTTCGTTCATGACGTCGTGCAGCGAGATGGTCCGGATGGCCTCAAGCCGCCCCATCCCGCAGTTCGCCGGAAAGGCGGCGAGGATGTCGTCGAGGGCCTGTTCGTCGGATGTGTCGCCCATGAAGAGGCGTACATCGTGCCCGCCGTCGAGCAGCCGTCGCGCCGTTGCCGCGATCTTGTCCACATAGGCCCGGTAGATGGCGCCTCCGTTCCTGTGGCCGCGCTCCCATCCCCGATAGTGCATGACGCCGATGCCGATTGTCGCGTGTTTTTGCCTATGTCGCCGCTCGCCGGTGCGCGCGGGCTCGCGCAGTCCGAAGGCGAGATCGGGAAAGCGGTGGTCGGAAGCGGTATCGATCCCGAGGCCCTGGACATAACGGAGCGAAAAGTCGTCGCGGTAGGAACGATAGGCGGCCATGCGAACCGCCGATTTAAGGAACCAGCGGCTGAGCGTGCCGCGGATCGGCCCGGCCCCGATGCTGACGAAGGCGATGCGGGCGCCGCGCAACCGGGCGGCAAGGCACCACCAGTAGACGATGAACGGCCAACCGAACGGCGCTTCCTGGAAATCGTCGAGAATGCCCGTCCCAGGGATTACCATCACGTCGACGCCGCCGAGCACCCGCAGGATCGAAGCGAGGCCAACGAGCCGACCGTGAACCCGTCCGAGCCGCGCATCGAGCCAGCGCAGGAACGGGTGGACGAAGGCCACGCCGCCGCGAAGGCCGGTCACCTCCAGCGCGAAGCGTTCGCCGATCGCTGCGGGATTGGAGCAGATGCACAGCAGAGCTGCATCGGGGCAAGCGCGACGCAGGAAGACGAGCATCGCTTCCAGCGAGCCGTCATTGCCTGAATTTCCGGACCCGAATTGCCCGAGCAAGGCGATCTTCATGAAGTGTCCGCCGCTGTCGATTGGGGGGTGAAGGGAGTGCCAAAACGGCCGCACTATCGCGCCCTGACGCAGCGCGGAAAACGCGGCAATCGGTGACCGGGCCTCCATCGAAAGAGGTAGAGGCCCCTCCGCCTCCTGCAAAAGGGCACCTATGCCCTCGAAGACCCAGCTTTCATGGCGGCCCGTTCGGCCGGAAAAAGGACGCAGAGGGTCGCCCATGAAGATCGCCTATTTCGTCCAGCCGCATCTCGGCGGCACTTACACCGTATTCCGACACCTGCGGGCCGGTCTGGCGCCGTACGGGATCGAGTTTTGCTGGCTCGGCCTGTCTTCCCGCGCACAAGGCCTTGACCCTGGGTTGGAGAGGGAGGCCGCCTTCGGCTCGTTCGTCGAGACAGCAGCCCTGGACGATGCCGGAAGCACCGCGCGTCTGGTGGAGCGGGCGATCCTGGCGGGTGGGTTCGACGGCGTGGTCGCCAACGTGCTCAGCGACCGGGTGCTAACCAATATCGTGCGCTATCTGCCCGCCGATCTGCTGCGCCTGATGGTCGTGCACAATATCACGCCTGGAACCTATGCGGCGGCGGCGGCGATCCGGCCGCACGTGCATGCCACGGTCTGCGTCTCGCAGCGCTGTCGCGACGACCTCGTGAAGCGCCATCACTTTCCTGCCGAGCGCACCATCGTCATTGCCAATGCGGTCTCCCTGGCCGCCTTTCCGGCGGGTGACCGGCCGCCACGGCCGATCGAGCAGGGACTTCGCCTCCTCTTCCTCGGGCGGATCGAAGATGCCTCGAAGGGGGTGATGTGGCTGCCCGATATCCTGGAGCGGTTGCCGGCCTCGGTGACGTTGACGGTCGCCGGCGACGGTCCGGATCTCAAGCGGCTGAAGGCCGCCATGCCGTGGAGGCCGCCGCGCGTCGTCTATACCGGGGCCGTTGCGGCGGATGCCGTGCCGGGCCTGCTGGCAGCCCACGACGTTTTCCTCATGCCTTCCCGCTATGAGGGCCTGCCGATGGCACTCGTGGAAGCCATGGCCGCCGGATGTGTGCCTGTCGTCTCGGCGCTTCGCGGCGTCACGGACATGATCGTCGCGGACGGGCGGGACGGGCTGCTCTTTCCGGTCGGCGATACGGCGCGGGTGGCGGCCATCGTCCACGCCTTGAACAAGGATCGCGCGCAACTTCACGGCCTGTCGCTCGGCGCCCGCCGCAAGGTCGCGGGCGCCTTCACGGTGGAGCGCATGGCGGCGCATTACGCAGCGTTGCTGCGTGAGATCGCTGCGAACCCGCCGCCGATCGCAGCGCCCCTTGCGCTCGACGGCTGGTCGCTGCCGCGTGGCCTGCGCCCCGGCCTGCGCACTTTCCTGCCCCGTCCCGTGAAGAACTGGCTAAGGGGCGTCCGCGAGCGGCTTTGAGCCGTCGTACCTACCAACGGAGCGGATATGACGATGCGCCTCATTCCTTTTTCCCTAAGGCTCTGCCTCGTGCTGCTCGCCTTGCTGGCCGGTCCCGCTGCGGCCGAAGGTGCGGAAGTGCGCTTTCCGCTGCGCATCGCCGCCGCGGGCACCTATCTGGAAGACGCGGCCGGGAAACCCTTTCTCATTACCGGCGACGCGGCCTGGTCGCTGATTGCCGATCTTTCGCTCGAAGACGCCAAGCTCTATATCGCCGATCGCAAGGCGCGCGGCTTCAACACCATACTGGTTTCGCTGATTGAGCACGAATTTGCCCGCAACGCGCCGAACAATGCCGCCGGCGTGGCGCCGTTCCTGGCGCCGGGCGATTTCGCCCGGCCGAACGAACGCTATTTCTCCGATGCGGAACATATCCTCGACGCCGCATTCCGAGCCGGTATGCTGGTCCTGCTGGCACCCGCTTATACGGGCGCGAATGGCGGGCCACAGGGCTGGTATGCCGAAATGGCGGCGGCTGGCCCGACCGCGCTTCGCGCCTACGGGCGCTATGTCGGCAGGCGCTATGCCCGGTATCCCAATATCATCTGGGTCCAGGGCGGTGACTATGATCCGCCAGACCGCGCCCTGATCAAGGCATTGGCCGACGGGATCGCGGAGAGCGTCCCCGCGGCGGTACAGACCGTACATGGCAACCGCGACACGACGACTGCTGCCTACTGGCCGGATGCCGGATGGCTGGCGCTCGATACGGTCTATACCTATGAGGATGTCGCCGTCGCCGCGCGTGCGCGATACCGTGCCGGTCCTCGTCGCCCCTTCTTCCTGATCGAATCGCGCTACGAAGGGGAGCACGGGGTAGAGGCGGGCGAAATCCGCAAGATCGCCTATGGTGCGCTTCTGTCCGGCGCGAGCGGCCAGGTCTTCGGCAACAATCCCGTCTGGCATTTCGGTGGACCCTCGCTCTATGCCGCGCCAACGGGGTGGCGGAAGGCGCTCGCCAGCGAAGGAGCCAAGAGCATCGGCCATCTGGCGGACCTTTTCGCACGCTTCGAATGGTGGAAGCTGAAGCCTGATGACGGGCGGCTCCTACGTCATGTCGAGGGTGCGTCGCCCGCCTCAGCCATAGCCGCGGTTGCGGGCGATGGAACCTTCGCCGTCGTCTATGTCGACAGTGCGGCCTGGATCGAGATCGATCCGTCCGTTCTCGGAGCCTCGATCGGGACCATCGAATGGTATGATCCCTCAACCGGAGCAATGGCATTGTCGGAGAACGGAACCGAACAACGACGGTTGGTCGTGCCTGAACCAACGAACGAATTTGGTATCGCGGACTGGCTTTTGGTTTTGCGAGCAAGAAATTAGTCGCAGGGAATTTAAGTGTTTTACGTTCTTTATTTGAACATAATTTTCTTAAAGCGTGAATATGTTCGTCGTTTTCAGAAAGACTATTTCTATTTGAATACCTATTGATGCCGATAGATTTTCTTTGCATGATTTCGCGCGTGGATTTTTCGCGCATCATTGTTGCAAGGCAACTGTGAATTTTTGCGTGACCTATGCTCGCCTGCGCCGAAGCCGTCTCCTCAACATGGGATGACTTTACTGCCCTCAGAGGCAGCATCTCTGATTTACCTTGCTAATGGTGCGGAGGGGGCTCACACTGGTTTCTTCAGCAGCCATGGTTCCGGGCACTGCTGTGTGAGGGTTGGTTACCCTGGCCCCAATCCAAGGAGGACGACATGTCTTCCGATACGAGAACGCCTGAAATCTCATTGCGCGAGATGGAAATGATCCGGTCCGTGCTGCGCGTTGCGGGCTACAGTCCCGATGTCCTTGCCGAGGATCGGCAAAAATTCAATACGGCCACCAAATTGCTGATGCAGCTGGTCCTCTCCGGCGAAGTCGCGCCGCATGCGCTGGCGGAGCACCTGGAACAGTGTTTCGGTCGCCCGATGAAGTACAAGGTCCTCTTTGCCTCCCTACTGCCACGGTATGCCATACAAGGCCTGCCGCTTGTTCCCAGGGCGGGCTTCCGCCCGATCAGCGTGCCCTTGCGATCTGGTGAAAACGATCTGCAGGAATGGGAGAATGAAGGTGGAGCGCTGAAACCCGCCTCGCACAATAAATCTGTCCACTGACGGGCAGAGTGCAAGACGCGCACAAACCACCCAATGCGAAAGGAGGGTGGCATGTCTTCCATCTATCCAGAACAATATATGGATGCCGCAGACATAAGAATGCTTCGCGACATTCTGAAGCGTTCGGGTTACCGGCTTGCCGAAGGAGGAGCGGAGACGAAGCGCAGTCGCTCCGCCGCGATGTTCGTGATCGGTCAGTTCAAGGCCGGCCTCATTGAACCGTCCTTCATGCTGCATGGTCTCGAACACAGAGCGTATCATCCGCGCCAAGCCGCGGACGATACAGGCCTTCAGGTGTGGGAAAACGAGGGCGGGGCGACGAAAGGAGACGCGATATGACCGGTCGCTTGACGCTGTCGGTCCTCCTCGTCGCTCTCTCGATCACGCTGGTCTGGGCGTTTCGCCCTGAACAGAATGCGTTCGAGCGACTGACCCCCGCTGAACTGCACCAGCCGATGTCGGCGCAGCCTGGAGGAGACGTCGAACGGAATCCATGAGGACACGCACGGCACCGATATTCCTATTTGGTCGCCGGCGACGCGTTGCCGAGCTTTACCGAAGGTTCCCGTCCTCATACGCGCAGCTTGCCGAGTTGCGACACGAAGCCGGAAAGCCCATCCTCGCCGGGAAGTACAACGACACCTTCATCCAGCGCATCCCCGATGCCAGCTTTCTCAAGCAACCTTGTCGCAGACGCGTCATAGCCGATGACTTGCAGTGCTGAAAGGCATCGGCCACGAAGTCGCGTGCCGTTAAGGCCGCCTGGAAGGGCGGCCTGATGTGTGTCGTTGGCGGTCTAGCTGGCTTTCTTCATCGCACCCTTGGCATTTGCCGAGGATTCGCCGAGTGCCGTAAGCTTCTGGTCGGTGGCGATCTCCTCCTGGAGATTGGCGTCAAGAAGCGGGATCGCGCTTTTCATGCCCAGCTGTTTCGCCCAGGCCTTCAACGTGCCATAGCGGGCGATCTCATAATGCTCGACCGCCTGGGCCGAGGAGATGAGGCCGGCATCGAGGGCCGCGGTGCCCTTGTAGTCTTCCATGATCTCCTCGCCTTCTGCGATGATACCCTGAATCGCCTCGCAGGTCTTGCCGCGCGCCGGCTTGCCAAGAAGTTCGAACACCTGCTCGAGGCGTTCGATCTGCCCCTGGGTTTCGTCGCGGTGCTGCAGGAAGCCGGCCTTGCCTTCTTCCGACCGGGCGGCACGCGCCATTTTCGGCAGGACCTTCAGGATCTGCTTTTCAGCGAAGTAGATGTCCTTGAGCGTATCAAGGAAGAGGTCGTTCAAAGACTTTTCTGTAGGCATTGGAGATTCCGATCAAATTTTTGAGAGGGATGGAATCACACAACCGTGGAACAGAGACGACGTTCCGCTATTCGGAAAATAAATCTGTACGGATCGACCGTCCTCACTTCATCAAACCTGCGGAACGCAGTGCTTTCTCGATGATGGACTGGATACTGTTGTCGGCATTGCTGGACGAGGACTGCTTGATCGTTCCTTCTGGCGGGGAGGATGCATGCGGCCGGTCGCGGCGTTCGAAGGAGGCAGCAAGGCCCCAGCTTCTCGCTATCTGCACCGTCGAGGAAACGCCGACGTCGAGCATGAAGGGTGCCGCCCTGCCATATCCGCTGGACGGATCGATCGGCGTACCGTGTCTCATTCCGGAAATGGCGTAGAGTTCGATGGCCTCCAGGCCGCGATCGTCGCGCCATACCGAGCGCAGATGTCGACCCATCGTCTCGACTTGGCTGGGCTCCTCCGAAACCGCATGCACGCCCCGCCATTGCGCGACAAGTGCGGCCGCGTTGTCCGGGACCACCGTATTATCGCCTGTTCCCTGCCAGACGGAAATTGTCGGCCACGCGCCTTCATGGCGTGAGGCGGTGCGCAGGCTTTCCTGCAGTCTGCCGGTGCCGGGAAGACCGTGCCCACGCATGCGGTCGAACGCTTCTGGAACCGTCGAGGCGGTCGCGTAGGGCAGGCCGGCGATGATGGCGCCGCCGGCGAAGACTTCCGGGTAGCAGGCCAACATGGCATTCGCCATGGCGCCGCCGGCCGATAGACCTGTGACATAGATTCGGCGCTCGTCGATGCCATGTTCGGCGACCACGTTGGCGATCATCTGCCGGATGGACATCGCTTCGCCTCGATCCCGCTGGGTGTCCGCGGCATCGAACCAGTTGAAACACAGGTTGGCATTGTTCTGTCTCTTCTGTTCGGGGAAGAGCACCACGAATCCGTAGTCTTCGGCGAGCGCGGACCAGCCGGAACCGGCATCGTAGCTGGCGGCGGTTTGTGTGCAGCCGTGCAGCACGACCACCAGGGCCGGTGCGGTCGGTAGTTGCTTCGGCACGTGCAGCCACGCTGCCAAAGCGCCCGGGTTCCCGCCGAAGTGATCGAGATTCTTAAGAATGGAGTCGGTCGGTGTTGCGGGCTTTACGGCGCGCAGTCGTGCAAGCCGTTCGAGTGTATCAGATAAGGATCTCATGAGGGACTCCCGGTAGCGCGTCGGACTGGCCGCGTACACTGTAACCCTTCCGTGGCAATAAGGTTGCTGCATTGCACAATAAATTGTTCCATCATCCAAGCGGAAAAGAGGTGGCTAGAAATAGGCTCCCGGATCGCTGGCACCCGCCAAGACGGCAGCAGTCGAAGCCGCCAAGGCCCCATGAGAGGGCCAAGGCGCCACGTATCGCCGCCGTTGCCGTGGATGAGCGCCTCTGCAGATGGAATGCTGGCCAGTCACTCAGCCACCCGCGACCCCTTTGGGACGCCCACCGATAATGCGCGGGGCTCTGCCACCGAACTCTTTGAATCCTCTGATGTTCCGTGAAAGGTCACGGGAATTTCTATTCTTTGGCCGACGGAACCATGCGGCGAGCGGGGTGTTCCTTTGGGGCCTGATCTTGGGCTCCAATGAGGAACAAAATCATGAAAAAACTGCTCTTTGCCGTCGCCCTGGTGGGCGCATCGACCTTTGGCGCCTTTGCTCAGACGGCAACCACTCCGACGACCGATGGCGATACGCTGGCTGTTGCGACGCCCGACACCAAGAATGCGACCGCGCCCGTGGAAGGAGCGAACAGCTTTACCGAGGATCAGGCGAAGGAACGCATCACCGAAGCTGGCTATACCGGTGTTACCGACCTCGTGCTGGACGACAAGGGTGTCTGGCAGGCCAAGGCGACCAAGGACGGCAAGGCCGTGAGCGTCGCGCTCGATTACCAGGGCAATATCGTCGCCAAATAATTCAGCTTACAGGATGTTTCCATGAGAACCGTGACAGGACTTTTCGACGACTATTCCGATGCGAGCGCCGCCGTCAGCGCCCTCGAGGCGCGTGGCGTGCCGTCCAGTGATATCAGCATCGTTTCCAATAATGTGGACGAACGCCATAACGACGAAAGCAATGCTGCCAAGGGGGCTGGCACCGGTGCGGGCATCGGCGCCGCGGTCGGTGGTGTGGGCGGACTTTTGACCGGACTTGGCATCATGGCCATCCCCGGCGTCGGGCCGGTCGTCGCCGCCGGCTGGCTTGCCGCGACGGCGGCAGGCGCGGTTGCTGGTGCTGTGGCCGGTGGCGCCACAGGCGGGCTCATCGGCGCGCTGACCGAATCCGGCGTTTCTGAGGACGATGCGCATGTTTATGCGGAGGGTGTTCGCCGCGGCGGAACGCTCGTTACGGCGAAGGTCGACGAAAGCCTCCAGGCAGAGGCCGAAGCCATCCTTCGCAGGTCGAGCTGGGTCGATCCCGACGAGCGGCGCGCGGTCTATGCCGAAGACGGCTGGACCCGGTTCGATGACAGCCGTGCGCCCTACGGGCCGGCGGAAATCGAACAGGAGCGCCTGCGCTACAGGCGCTGAACCAGTTCGGGCAAAAGGCCGGCGCTGCCGGCCTTTTTCTTGGATCAGGCAGAGCAGGCCGGTTATCGCGACACCTTGATGGTGGATCCTCGAAGGTCTATTCGTGTTCAGCGCCATGCCATTGTGTTCATGGTGCCGCAATCAATAGAATGCTCTATTGGGCTTGGCCGTGCCGACGACGCCTGCGATCAGGAAACTCTTCCTTGGCCGATGTCGGTGCCGCTTCCATCCCGTGCCAGTGCCTCGTCAATCTCACTCGGCGATACCTGAAGGAACTGGCGCCTTGCCATCGCGACCGAGATAGCGGGAATCTCGAGATGGGTTGCCACCCGCCGATACGCCGTGAAGCTAAGGCCTTCTATCAACTCCTCGTCAACGACCAGGCGATATGTACCCGCTTCCAGCGGTTCGGAAAGGGACTCCAGACGAAACGCATGCGTGAATGTAATTTCGGTTTCCGTGGTTCTTTCGGTCATCTTGAACACCGCTTTCCTGTCGTCTTTGCGTCGAAGACCATCAGAACCATCCCTCGGTCAGGATGTAGGCGATCATCACAAGGCTCGCTGCGGACAAGACGTAACCGGCCAAGGTCGCGAAATCGTATTTCTTCGGTTGGTGGAATAGGGAAGACATGGTGTCCTCCTCGCTTGGGGCCAGGGTAACAAACCCTCAAACAGCAGCGCCCGTAATATGGCTGCTGGAACAAGTATAGTGAACCCGTTCCCCTCCTTTGGCAACAAATCGTTTTGGTGGTCTCGATGTGCCTTTCACAGATCCCTTGTCAATTTCAATAAAACGCAGTGCGGGCGCGTTTTTTTCGACGCAATGACCCTCTATGCTCTACCTGTCGGCTTTGCCTATGGGCGCTGGAAAATCTCTGTCGCTCCCAATTGCCGCCATCGTTGTACACTTTTGACCACGGAGGTAGCAGCACTGGTGGATTGACGATGATGAGGAAGGTCGGTGCGGTTTCGCCCCGGCCTTTTTGTCGAGGCTTAAGTCGCGATGGGCGGGCGGCGCGAAATTGCGTCCTGCCATGTTGCCAATTGTTCGCGATCCGGAATGGCGCCCTGCAGCGTGAGCAGGGGTCGGCAAAGCAGCGCACATTCTCCTGAGAAGTGGCGCGACTCCGCTTGTCCATGCGCCGCATCGATAAATGCCTTCAGTTCATCACGCTCACCATAGTGCCGGGTTGGAGCATAGGGCAGGACACCGTAGCCCCAGCCGAAATCGCCGAAGAATCCGCTGATCGGCGCAAGCTCCAGACCGGTGAGAAACGCCTCAGCAAGCAAGGATCATGTTCGTGAGATGACGCTGAAACCGGAAAAAGGATGGCAGGTTCCCGCTAACCAGTAGGAGGCCGACAGCCTCAGCGTGCAGATTGTTCAATCGCGGACAAGTCGCTCTGGAGCTGGATTTTCACGAGCGGTAAAGCGGCAAGGAGGACGAATCCTTCGTGTGGGTAGGAAACCGACGCCTCACCGAAGGCTTGCAGGCTGGAAACGATGAGGCGCGAGCCGAAACCCTTGCGGTCCGGTTCGGAGCTGGCAATGCGCGGGCCATTTATTTCCCGCCAGCATACGATGAGTGTCTCTATTCCCTCGCGATGCTCGATATGCCAGGTAGCTTCAACATGCCCCTCTTCATTTGATAAAGCTCCATATTTCGAAGCGTTCGTGAGCAGTTCGTGGAAAACCATTGCAAATGAGAGAGCCGCCTGGGGGTCGAGCCGGACGTCAGGCCCGCCTGCCCTGATACGAGGGCTCCCGTCCAACCCGATGTTCATGCTGGCGGCCGTCACGATGTCTGCAAGCGCCGCGCTCACCCAGTCCCTCTGCAACAGGATCTCATGGGCCTTGGCATAGGCCGCAATACGCGATTGAAGCTTGTCGGTCGCATCGTCGAGCGAAGCGGAATTCCTCAGGGACTGCGTCACGATCGCCTGGACGACAGACAGCGTGTTCTTCATACGGTGAGCGAGTTCGTGCATAAGGAGGCGTTCACGGTCGGCCCGCTCGCGTTCGCCGGTTCTGTCGCGGAGGATTTTGATGAAGCCGATGGTCTTGTCGTCGGGCGCCCGCAACGCCATCATCTCGCCGGAGGCCCAGAACATCGTGCCGTCAGCGCGCAGATGCCATCGTTCGTCACTGCCGCGACCACGGTTGAGGGCTGCGGTCATCTCCTTCTGCGGAATACCGTTTTCTCTATCCTCCTGCGTGAAGAAAACCGTGGCCGGTTTCCCGATCATGTCCTCGGCTGCCCAGCCCAGAATCTTCACGGCGCCTTCGTTCCAGCTCGTCACAAGGCCGTCGAGATCCATGGATATGATGGCGTAGTCGATCGCGCTTTGCACGATCGCCTCGAGGAAGCGCTCTCGTGATGAAATCGTTCCGGTATCGCCTGCGATTTTCATGAAGGTCTCTCGATTTCGGCCCTGCGCGCTATGCTGCGGATCATATCGCTTTTGCAGTCATATATCTGCATTGGAATGCGGCCGAAATCTAAGGGCGATTCATTGCTTTGAAGCACGCGATGATCTGATCGAAACCAAATGGCTTTGAAATGAATTTTGCCCCAGGCGGCAAATCCGTGATCGCCGGTTGTATCCGGCCGGACGCCACGATGATCCCTGCCTCAGGAAAACGCTCGGCAATTCTATGGGCGAGATCAAGGCCCGTTAGCTTGCCTGGCAATTGGATGTCCGTGAAAAGCAGGTGGATCGTCTGTTCGTTTATGATCTCGATAGCATGGTCTGCCGAACCTGTATCAATGACGTCGAAGCCCGCCTCAAGCAGGGCGTCAACCAATGTCAAGCGGACCAGCACTTCGTCTTCGACGACCAGAATTTTGCGCACGATATTCTCCTGCCAATGTTCACCAACCCCTGGAACCGCGCAACGTTCCGTCTTTGATCAAAGTCGCTGTTATCTGCATCATCGTGGGTCTTGTGGTTGTCGGGGAAAGGTCGCGCTGGGGGAGCCATTTCCGTACACCCGTGCGGCTCCATGACTTGCTGCCTTGCGCAGCACGCTGTCGCTCAGGCATCGAAACGGCGCTTTTTTGCTGTCAGTTCCAGCACCGGCATACCGTCCTGGATGTGGTAGGCGTTTGTAACCGCGTTCAGGCAAAGCGCCGTAACCACGCCGTCACAAAAAATGTGAGCGACGTCATCAACGACAGACAGCAAAAGAACAACCTGGATGCGCCTGACGCCAGCCTTGTCAGATGTCTCGATGACAATGTGTCTCTTGTCTTCGTGCGACCGGACATCGCTTTTTATCGGTCGGGCTCCGAAATTGGGAAAAGGGTCAGCCGTGATGCTGTTGCGTGGTTTCAAAAACAGCAGGGGATTTCGCTTGGTGCGCATTGTTGCCTCACGCCTGTTGGGGCGGAAGCCTTACGACCTTCAGCAATGGCGCCCTTTTCAAAAGCCATCGATGACGAACAGTACGCTTCGCCGTCTCATCCGTCGACCACTAACTTCGGAACGCTACCGGCATGAAACGGCCCCAATTGAGGGCTTGCCAATGCGTGGTATCGGGCGCAAGGTTGATGTTCCAGTAGCCATTGATAAGGGCGCTGCTGTTTGAGGGTTGGTTACCCTGGCCCTGAAATGAAGGAGGACTCAATGTCTTCCGCATTCTTCCACAAACAGCAAAGACATGTATGGACCACCGCGGGCGGCTATGTGTTTTTTGCAGCCAGCCTGACGATGATCCTCATCCTCCTCATGGAGGGTTGGCTATGGTAATCCTCATCTTCAAGAGCCCCGATATTCCGGGAACGCACCGCCGTACCGTCCTCCGGCAGATTCTCAAGAACGCCGACTATGAGACCCACAGCCTTGTGCCCGGGCAGGAAACCATGAATGAGGATGCGGCAAATCTTATCCGATTGATCAAGTCGGCGACGATCGATGCCGGAAACTATCCTCTATCCCGCAAAGCGCGCGCGCAAGAACAGCGCGCCGGCGTCGAGGTTTGGGAAAACGAGGGCGGTTCCACCGCCGCGTGGCCACGATGCCCAATCGTCTGACGGCGATTCTTGTCGTCTTGGTTTTGGCGGTTGGTTTTGTTTGGTCCTACCGCCCGGACCAGAGCCGCTATGATCGCCTTCATCCCTCCCAGTCGCGTCAGCCGGCAGCGTCCCAGTAATTATTCTTCATCAGGACACATCGCCATGGAAGACGGAAGAGCCGATATTGCCGAGCGTGTGAAAGACATCATCATCGGACAGTTGGCCGTCGAGAAATCGAAGGTCGTCGATGACGCTTCAATTGTCGATGACCTGGGCGCTGATTCCTTGGAGGTGGTCCAAATCGTGATGCTCATCGAAGACGAGTTTGGCATCGCCATTCCTGACGAGCCGGCCGAGGAATTCCTGACGGTTCGGGACGCCATCGACTTCGTGGTCGCCTCACAGTCGTGACAGATAAGCGGACGCCTGGATGACGATCAGTCGTTGCGGGTGAAGGAGTTGACGGATGACAGCGAATAGCGAACGGTTTTTCAAGCCGACACAAACTACTGCAGATAAAAAGGCCTCGGAGACCAACTCGGTCGCCTGGAGGATCATCGACCAGGAGGCAGCAATGCGGGAAAAGAAGACCGAGAAGTTGCGCGCGCTTCGCCTGGCGAAAGAGGTGGTCAATCCTGCGCACTTGCCGAGGTTGAAGCGAAAGTAGCAACGGAGGCAGGTGTGGTTGGACGGCCGCCTGCTTGAAATTCACGAATAACTCCAACCGAAAGCCGAAGGCGAAAACGCCTTCAGCTTCGCTCTTGTGAGTTCAATGCTCGTCAGGACAATGTGCGCCCGCAATCGAAGGTGACCTTGCTGAGAAGATCCGCCGGCACCTGGATATCGGCCATTGCGGCGGCGACGAGTTCGTCCCGCTTCGCACGGTTTTCGTATCCCTTGACGGTTGCCAGATCGGTGCTCGCGGCCGTGGCTATGCGGCCGGCCGTGGCGGAGCATATGCCCGCAAGGGTCTCTACCCGCGCGGCTCTCACCGCCTCGGCGCGTGCGCTGGTGGTCGAAACCCATCCCGTATTGAAGGCGATGAGCGGCGCAGCCACGAGGCCGAGAACGAAACCCACCATGTAGGGTTTTGCTTTTTCCATGTTCAGACTGAATGACATGACTTTACTCCCTGTAATCGATGATTATCGGGATCGATAAGGGCCCGCGCTCGGACCTGGAGCCAATGGCAATCCGGACAGTTTCAGTGTGCGCCTCAACGCGCAGAAAGCAAATGAATTTAGAGTTTTTTCTTTGAAGTCACTCATTGTTTTCCGGTCGCAAAACAAAAACACATGATTTCAATTTTTGTGATATGATGAATGCAATCGAAAAACACATGAACTCATGGGTTGTCGATGAGAATTTACAGTCATGAGTTACATCCTTTATTTGAGTTTTTGGAATTTTGTGCAGCCTGCATCAGGTTTTTGGATGAAATTCTTTATTAAACAGCGCCGGCGGGACTATTCCGGTGCTCATGGCGGCTTTTCGTATCGAAGAGGCAGCCGTTCACCGCGAGGAACGTTCCATGAGTCTCAGTTTTCCAAACCAAAGCCGAAGCTATGAAGAGGCTGGCAAGCGTATCCGTTTCATTGGTCATGACGGCATGTTCGAGATTCCGTTCTTCGCGGGGGCTGACCTATTCCCGGGAGTGCTATCCGAAGCCGGTTATCTCAGGGCTTTCGACGATGCCCGCGTCTCTGTCTACAAGGCGGCGCGGCGCGCCTATTCCGCTGGCCGAAAGCCGGTTTACGTCTTGACGCGCGCCGATTTCGGCTGAGAGCGTCCGCTCCCGGACGAAGCTTCGGCGACCTACATCCCCGACACGATTGCCGGGTTTCGCCCGGCCGGCTGCCTGGCCGCATCTGGGCAAAGGAATGATTATGGCCAGAGGCCAAGAGCGTGGCGTGCAAGACATCGGCAATTCGGAAACCGCCGTTGCCGAAAGGACTCACCATCCTGAGGTGGGCTCCAAGTCGGCGCCGGAGCCGCAAGTAGTTACGGACGGGAAAGGCGAGGGCAACGGTCCGTCGTCCGGATTCGGTTTCCGCCGGGCACCGGGCATGCCATGGAACGATCCCATGCCCGTGCGGGAGGAACTGTTCGGCATCGAACGGCTCGAGCAGCACGCCGCGACCCTTGCGCTTGCCCAACCGGTAACGAAGCGGCGGCCGTCCGTCCAGTCGCTGCACAAGCGCCTTAAGAGCAACGCGGTGGTCCTGCTTGCCGCCTACCGTGCCAGCGCCCTGGAGGTGGAGAACGAGCGCGGCGTCGTGCCGGCGGCCGAATGGCTGCTGGACAACTACCATCTGGTCGAGGAGCAAATCCGCGAGATACATGACGACCTGCCGCCCAACTATTACAGGCAGCTGCCAAAACTCGCCGAGGGGCCGTTCGCCGGATATCCGCGCGTCTTCGGCATTGCCTGGGCCTTCGTCGCGCACACCGACAGCCATTTCGATCCAGAGACGCTCGTCCGCTTCATCGCTGCCTATCAAAAGGTTCAGCCGCTGACTATCGGCGAGTTGTGGGCCGTGGCGATCACCTTGCGCATCGTGCTCGTCGAGAACCTGCGGAGGCTTGCCGACCAGATCACCGCCGGGCGCCGGATGCGTGCCGAGGCGGATGCGCTGGCCGACCGGCTATTGGCGAACGAGGGTCGCGGCAGCGCGCTTGAAAAGGTCTCCGCCGACCCCCTACCCGAGCTCTTCGCGGCCCAGCTTGCCAAACGGCTGCGCGACCAGGACCCCAGCACGACACCGGCGCATGGCTGGCTGGAGGCGCGGCTGGCGAGGCAGGACAGTTCGGTTGACGCTGTGGTGCGGCATGCCCAGCAGCGCCAGGGCGCGTCGAATGTCACGATTAGGAACATCATCACAAGCATGCGGCTGATCAGCGATGTCGACTGGGCCGATCTCTTTGAGAAGGTCAGCCTCGTCGATGCGCGCCTTTCGGCCGACGGCAGCTTCGCCCGCATGGATTTCGCCACGCGCAACCTCTATCGCAGCGCCATCGAAGACCTCGCCCGCGGCTCGGACCTGTCGGAACTGGACATTGCCGGGCAGGCGGTGAAAGCGGCAAAGGCCGCAGCGGTCACAGACGATACCGCCTCGCAGGCCGAACGTGTCGGGGATCCGGGCTACCATCTGATCGCGGAAGGGCGGCCAGCCTTCGAGCGCACGATCGGGTTCCGCCCGCCCCGGCACCTGATCGCCGGGCGGCTGGCGGCGCGCACGGGCATTGCCGGCTATGCCGGGGCGATCGGGTTCATGACGGCGATGCTTCTGGCGCTTGCGCTATGGCTGCTGTCTATCATTGGTCTCTCGGCGCCCGGCATGATCGTCTTCGCGGTGCTGGCGCTGTTGCCGGCAAGCGATATCGCGACGGCGCTCGTCAACCGTTTCGTGAGCTGGAGCCATGGCGCGACCGGCCTGCCGGGGCTGGAGCTTGCGCAGGGTGTCCCGCCGTCGTCGCGCACGCTCGTCGTCGTGCCGACGCTCCTGAGCAACCGTGCCGACCTGCTGGAGCAGATCGAGCGGCTGGAGGTCCACCATCTCTCGGGCGCTGGCGGCGACCTGAGCTTTGCCCTGCTGACCGACGGGAAGGATGCCTCGCAGGAGATCGTCGAGGGCGACGGCGAACTTCTCGCGCTCGCCGTCGAGACCATGGCCGACCTCAACCGCCGGCACGGGCCGGGTCCGGCCGGCGACCGCTTCCTGCTTTTGCACCGCAAGCGCCGGTTCAATGCCGGCGAGAACGTCTGGATGGGCTGGGAGCGCAAGCGCGGCAAGCTGCATGAACTCAATCGCTTGCTGCGTGGCGCGAACGACACCAGCTTCATGGCGCTCGGCGGAAAGTCGCCATCCGTCCCGCCGGACGTGCGCTATGTCATCACCCTCGACGCGGATACGAAACTGCCGCGCGACACGGTGCTGCGGCTGATCGGCAAGATGGCGCATCCCCTCAACCGGCCGCGTTTCGACGCCGGGCAGCAGCGGGTCGTCGACGGTTATGCGATTATCCAGCCGCGCGTCACCCCGTCGCTTCCCATCGGCCGCGAAGGCTCGCTCTACCAGCGGGTGTTTTCCGCGCCCGGCGGCATGGACCCCTATGCGGCAGCCGTTTCCGACGTCTATCAGGACCTGTTCGGCGAAGGCTCCTATACCGGCAAGGGCATCTATGACGTCGAGGCCTTCGAGGCGGCGCTGGCCGGCCGCATTCCGGAGAATACCCTTCTCAGCCACGATCTCTTCGAGGGCACGTTCGCGCGGGCGGGGCTTGCCTCCGACGTCGAGGTGGTCGATGATTTCCCGGCGCGCTACGACGTCGCCGCCCGGCGCCAGCACCGCTGGACGCGGGGCGACTGGCAGCTGCTGCCCTGGATCTTCGGGCGGCGGGCACTTGCCGCCCTCGGCCGCTGGAAGATGTTGGACAACCTGCGCCGCACCCTCGTCGCGCCATCGACCTTCGCGGCGCTCGTGGCCTGTTGCGCGATGCCGCTTCAGGCGGGACTGACCGCGGCGCTGCTGATCGCGTCCTCAATCGTCGTTCCCGCGTTCCTGCCGGTGGTTTTCGCCCTCCTGCCGCGCCGCAGCGGTCTGCAACTGAGCAGCCATGCCGTCCGGCTTGCCGGCGATATCAAGCTCGCCGCGATGCAGGCCGCGCTTGGCCTCTCCTTCCTGCCCGATCAGGCCTGGCGCAATTGCGATGCCGTGCTCAGAACCGCCGGCCGCCTGCTGGTGACGCGTAGGAAACTGCTGGAATGGACGACCGCCGCGACATCCGGAAACCGGACGCGGCTGACGCTTGCCGGCTTCTACCGCGACATGGCGGGCGGCACGGCGACCGCGCTGGTCCTTCTGGCCGCTGCCGTCGCGTTTTCGCCGGCCGCCTGGCCTCTGGCGCTG
Source organism: Shinella sp. G-2 (assembly GCF_050172695.1). Taxonomy (NCBI): domain Bacteria; kingdom Pseudomonadati; phylum Pseudomonadota; class Alphaproteobacteria; order Hyphomicrobiales; family Rhizobiaceae; genus Shinella; species Shinella sp. G-2. The sequence continues at coordinate 158,774 of NZ_JBBEYH010000007.1, forward strand.
TTGCTGGCACTCCTCTGGTCGGCTGCGCCCGCCGTCGCGCTCTGGGTCAGCCGATCGCCGACGGCGCGGCCGGGCAGGGCGCTTTCGGATGCCGATGCGGTGGAACTCCGGCTCGTCGCGCGGCGCACATGGCGGTTCTTCGAAACCTTCGTTACCCCGCTGGAAAACATGCTGCCGCCGGACAATTTCCAGGAAACCCCGCTGCCCGCCATCGCCCACCGCACCTCGCCGACCAATATCGGCCTCTATCTTCTCTCGACGGTCGCCGCGCGCGATTTCGGCTGGGTGGGCACCCTTGAAGCGCTCGAACGGCTGGAAGCGTGCTTTTCGACGCTCAAGCGGCTCGACCGTTTCAATGGACATTTCTTCAACTGGTACGATACGCGCGATCTGAGGACGCTCGCTCCCCCTTATGTCTCCTCCGTCGACAGCGGCAATCTCGCCGGCCATCTGATCGCGCTGGCGAATGCCTGCGAGGAGTGGGCCGAGATGCCGCCGGCGGAAGACGGAGAGGGTTTCGGCGATACGCTGGCGCTCGCCCGCATGACCCTTGCCGACAGTCCCGGCAGTCCCGGTGCCGGCCTGACAGCCATTCTCGACGAGGCCGAAACCCTCGTGCGCGGCCCGCAATCCATCGAGGCTGCAACACCCGCATTGACGCGGCTTCTGGACAAGGCCTTGAAACTGGCCGAGCAGGCAGCACCTGCCGATGCCGGCACGGCCACCGATCTTGCGTTCTGGATCGGGGCGCTCGGGCGATTCGTCACGCAGTCCGCGCGCGACCGGCAGGCGTTTCGGGACGATGCCACTTCCGTAAAAAACCGGCTTCAGGCGCTTGCGGATACGGCCCGCATCATGGCGCTCGACATGGATTTCGCGTTTCTGTTCGATCCCGACAGGAAGCTCCTATCCATCGGCTATTCGCTCGCCGACAACGGGCTCGACCCGAACTGCTACGATCTTCTCGCTTCGGAAGCCCGGCTTGCTAGCTTCTTCGCCATCGCCAAGGGCGATATCAGCACGCGTCATTGGTTCCGACTCGGCCGGGCGGCGACGCCGCTCGGCAGCGGCTCGGCGCTGATCTCCTGGTCGGGCTCGATGTTCGAATATCTCATGCCGTCGCTCGTGATGCGCGCACCGGCGGGAAGCCTGCTCGACGACACGAACAGGCTGATCGTCGCGAGGCAGGAGGCCTATGGGCGGTCGCGGCACGTGCCTTGGGGCATATCGGAATCCGCCTTCAATGCGCGCGATATCGAGTTCACCTATCAATATTCCAACTTCGGCGTGCCGGGGCTCGGCCTCAAGCGCGGGCTCTCAGGCAACATGGTCATCGCCCCCTATGCCACTGGCCTTGCCGCCATGGTCGATCCCCATGCTGCGCTCGAAAACTACCGGCATCTCGAATCCCTCGGCGCGCGCGGCGTTCACGGCTTCTACGAGGCGCTGGACTTCACCCGCGCCCGCCTGCCCGAAGACGCGCGCGTCGAGATCATCCGCAGCTATATGGCCCACCACCAGGGCATGACCATCGTCGCCATCGCCGTCCTATTGCAGGACGGGCGCATGCGGGCGCGGTTCCACCGCGAACCGATGATCATGGCCAGCGAACTCCTGCTGTCGGAGCGCATGCCGCGCGATGTGGCGATCGCCCGGCCGCGCGCCGAGGAGGTCAAGGCTTCCGCCGGCATCTCGCTGAACCCCGCGCCGTCGGTGCGCCGGCTTTCGCTGCCCGTTGCCGGCGCGCCGGTCACGCATCTCCTGTCCAACGGGCGCTATGCGGTGATGCTGACGGCCTCGGGCGGCGGCTACAGCCGCTGGCGCGATATCGCCGTCACGCGCTGGCGCGAGGATGCGACCCGCGACGATTGTGGCGCTTTCATCTTTCTCAGGGACATGCAGACCGGCACGATCTTCTCCCCCACGCTCCCGGTAGTCGGCGACAGGGCCGAGGCCTCGGTGGTCTTCGGCGAGGATCACGCGCAATATATTCGCCATGACGAGACGCTGACGACGGAGATGGATGTCATCGTCTCCGGCGAGGACGACGGCGAGGTGCGCCGGATCTGCCTCACCAATAGCGGGCGGCGGGCGCGCGAGATCGAGCTGACCTCCTATGCCGAACTGGTGCTTGCCACGCCGGCAACCGACAACGCGCATCCCGCCTTCGCCAAGATGTTCGTCGAGACCGAGCATCTGGCCGAATACGGCGCGCTCATCGCCACGCGCCGCCGCCGGGCGCCTTCGGAGGCCGAGATCTGGGCCGCCCACTTTGCCGTGGTTGAGGGCGATGCGATTGCCGATCCGCAATACGAATCCGATCGCGCCCGTTTCCTGGGCCGCGGCCGTTCCATCGCCAACGCCGCCGCCATCCACGACGGGCAGGCGCTTTCCAACACCGCGGGAACCGTGCTCGATCCGATCTTCGCGCTACGCCGCAGCGTGCGGGTGCTTCCCGGCAAAGTGGCGCGCATTGCCTTCTGGACGGTCGTCGCACGGTCGCGAGAAGAGCTTCTTGAACGCATCGACAAGCACCACGACAGAAGCGCCTTCGAGCGGGCGAAGACGCTCGCCTGGACCCAGGCGCAGGTGCAGCTTCACCATCTCGATATGGATCTGGAGGAGGCGTCGGACTTCCAGCGTCTTGCCGCGCCCATCCTCTATGCCGACGCGCGCTTCCGTCCCGCCTCGGATGCCATCCTCGCCGGTGCCGGGCCGCAGTCGGGCCTGTGGCCCTACGGCATTTCCGGCGACCTGCCGATCGTGCTGCTGCGCATCGAGGATACCGAAGACCTTCCCCAGCTGCGCCAGATGCTGCGCGCACACGAATATTGGCGCATCAAGCGGCTCGCCGTCGATCTGGTGATCGTCAACGAACGTGCCGCCTCCTATGTGCAGGACTTGCAGAACGCCGTTGAAGCCGCCGTGCGCTCCAGCCAGTCCCGCCCGCGTTTCGGCGACATGCCGGCGCAGGGCGCGGTGCATGTGCTGCGCACCGATTTCCTGAACCAGGAGACGAAGAATCTCCTGAACGCCACCGCGCGCGTCGTGCTGTCCGCCCATCATGGCCTCATCGCCGATCAGCTCGCACGCCTTTCTGCTGGCGTCGAGCGCTCGGCTTCTCTGCCGCCATCCTTTCCCTCGAAATCCTCGGCCGAGATGGTCGCGCCACCGGTGGATCTAGAATTCTTCAACGGGCTGGGCGGGTTCGATCGGAACGGCACGGAATATGTGACCGTGCTGGAAAACGGCGCGATGACCCCGATGCCCTGGATCAACGTCATCGCCAATCCCGCCTTCGGTTTCCAGGTGTCGAGCGATGGCAGCGCCTATAGCTGGGCGGAAAACAGCCGTGAGAACCAGATCACGCAATGGTCCAACGACCCGGTCGGTGACCCCTCCGGCGAGGCGCTGTACATCCGCGACGAGGAGACGCTGGAACTCTGGAGCCCGACGGGCCAGCCGATCCGAAACGACGGGCGGTATATCGTGCGCCACGGCTTCGGTTACAGCCGTTTCGGGCATCGGGCGCATGGGATCGAAAGCGACCTGCTCTCCTATGTGCCGCTTGCCGATCCCATCCGCATTTCGCGGTTGACGCTGACCAACCATTCGTCGCTGCCGCGCCGCCTGTCGGTCACGAGCTATGCCGAATGGGTGCTCGGCACCCTGCGCGGTGCGAGTGCGCCGTTCATCGCAACATCCCTGGACGCCGAGACGGGGGCGATCTTCGCCAGCAATCGATCGGCCATGGGTTTTCCCGGCCGGGTTGCCTTTGCCGATCTCGGCGGCCGGCAGACCGCATGGACCGCCGACCGCACGGAATTCCTCGGGCGGGGCGGCAGCTCCGGACGACCGGCGGCGCTCGCAAGGAGAGTGCCGCTCGGCGCCAAGGTCGGCGCGGGCCTCGATCCGTGTGCCGCATTGCAATGCACGATCGAGCTCGACCCGGGCGAAAGCATCGAGCTCGTCTCCTTCCTCGGCGAGGCCGCTTCGGCCGAGGAAGCCTGCGCGCTGATCACCCGCTACCGCGCCGCCGATCTCGATACGGTTCTTGCCGACGTGACCGAGCATTGGCGGACGCTGTTGCAGACCGTGCAGGTCAGGACGCCGGACCGAGCGATGGATATCATGCTGAACGGCTGGCTGCTCTACCAGACGCTCGCCTGCCGCATCTGGGCGCGCTCGGCCTTCTACCAGGCCAGCGGCGCCTATGGCTTCCGCGATCAGTTGCAGGACGGCATGGCTTTGGCCTTCGCCCGGCCGGAGGAGACGCGGGCGCATATCCTGCGCGCCGCCGGTCGGCAGTTTGCCGAAGGCGACATGCAGCATTGGTGGCTGCCCCATTCGGGCGCGGGTGTTCGCACGCGGATTTCCGACGACCGCATCTGGCTCGCCTTCGCCACCGCGACCTATATCGGAACGGCCGGCGACGCGCCGATCCTCGATGAAGCCATCCCTTTCCTAGATGGGCCGGTCCTCGCCGAGGGAGAACACGATGCCTTCTTCCAGCCGACGCCCTCCGGCGAGACGGCCTCTCTCTTCGAGCATTGCGCCCGCGGCCTTGACCAGGCTGTCGCGCTCACCGGCCGGCATGGCCTGCCCCTGATGGGCACCGGCGACTGGAACGACGGCATGAACCGGGTCGGCGAGGGCGGCGAGGGCGAAAGCGTCTGGCTTGGTTGGTTGCTTACCCGCGCGATCGACCTGTTTGCGCCGCTTGCGGAGCGCCGCGACCCCGCGCGCGCCGCGCGCTGGAAGGCGCATGCGGAGACGCTCAAGGCTTCCATTGAACAGGAAACCTGGGACGGGGCCTGGTACCGGCGCGCCACCTTCGATGACGGCTCATGGCTGGGATCGAAGGACAATGACGAATGCCGGATCGATAGCATCGCCCAATCCTGGGCGGTTCTATCCGGCGCCGCCGATCCCGCCCGTGCCGCCGCCGCCATGGCGTCGCTGGAGCGCCACCTGATCCGCAGGGAGGACGGGCTTGCGCTTCTCTTCACGCCGCCTTTCGACGCAACCCCGCGTGATCCGGGCTATGTCAAGGGCTATCCGCCGGGCCTGCGCGAGAACGGCGGCCAGTACAGCCACGCCGCCATGTGGGCGATCCTCGCCTTCGCCCGGCTGGGGGAGGGCGACAAGGCGCACGGTCTCTTCGCGCTCCTCAACCCGATCAACCATGCGGGCACGCCGGAGGCGGCGCTGCGCTACAAGGTCGAGCCCTATGTGGTGGCCGCCGACGTCTATTCGGTCGCGCCGCATATCGGGCGCGGCGGCTGGACATGGTACACCGGCTCCGCCGCCTGGATGTACCGTGCCGGCATCGAGGGCATCCTCGGCCTGCGCCGGCAAGGCGGAGTGCTCGTGATGGAACCCTGCCTGCCGGCATCATGGCTGCAGGTCGAGGTGACGGTCAAATTGGGAGACACTTGCTACAATATCGAGGTCAGACGGGCTTCCGATCAACCACCCTCCGCGACGTTGGACGGCTCTTCATTGCCCCACGCCGGCGGCCCGATACGTTTGCCCGTGGATGGTGACAGGCATGTTCTGGTGCTGGTTGAATGAGCTGTCGATCAAGCTCGAAAGTCGCGTCCGCCTAGAATTTATCACGGTACAAACGGCGAGCTTGGTGTTCGAGGCTGGATTGCCCGGCTCGCTAGCGCAGGCCGGGCATAGGGAACGATGTGGCTCAATACCAGCGCCCACGGCCATAAAAGCCGCCGCCCAAGAGAACGACGACAAGGAGGATGATAACAAGGGTGGTGATGTCCATGACAGGCTCCGGTGAGTGCTCGTGATCGTCTTGCCGTAGGTGGCATGTGCGGACGGCACTTCACTTCACCTCAACGCTCCATGACCGCCCTTGTTCCAGAGCAAACCCGCCGTGTTGCGGCTGTTTGCCACAGCGCTTGAAAAGGCGCAAAATCGATTGCAGGCGGCGGACGTCCATCGCCCCGCTTTCCATGGCAGCCATGCCGGGAGGTCGAAATGATTTTGCGGGATATGACAAGGGCGGAATGCGAGGCCACGCTCTCGACGAACTCCATCGGCCATCTGGGATGTATCTCCGGCAACCGGCCCTATGTCGTGCCGATCCGCTACGTCTATCAGAAACGCGTCTTCTACAGTTTTTCACTGCCGGGAAAGAAGATCGACAGCCTTCGTTTCAATCCGCGCGTCTGCGTGCAGGTCGAACAGCTGGTGACCTCGGAGGAATGGAAAAGCGTCCTTCTGGAGGGCCTCTATCGGGAATTGCCTGACGACGAAAAGGACCATGGCGAACATATGCGCGCCTGGCAGCTCCTGCAGGAGCGCGGCAACTGGTGGGAACCGGGCGCCTACAAGCCCGAAGGGGGTGCGCATCCGGATGCGCAAACGCGGCCGGTCTTCTATCGCGTGGAGATCGACACATTGTCGGGGCGGCAAGCAACGATGGCCTGACGGGAGGCGGGAGTATTCATGTGAGCGAGCCTCAAGGTCTCGGCGCTCGGCTCGTCGTCTCGATTTGACAACTGCGGCGCCTGCGCCAGATTTCTGCTTGCATCGGTTCGGGGAGATCAAGTCGCCATGCGCAGTCATGCCCGGCGAATAGGCTCATCCGTCAGAAGGATGATCGGCGGCGAGACGCGCGGCCATACAAGCCCGGTTTCGTCAATGCGCAGCTTCTGGGGCCTGATGCGCGCCTACTGGTTTTCCGAAAGCTGGCGCGAGGCCTGGGGACTGACATGCGCCATCCTTGTGCTGACGGCATTGTCCGCCCAGGCCAGCGTCTGGTTCGCTGTCACCTCGGGCGAACTGATCAACCGGATCGCCAATTTCCACCATCCGACCACACCCACCACGCCCACGGCCCTGTTGACGACAGCGGCAACGCTTGCCGCGATCGCGATCATGAAGGACGTGTGTTTCACGGCAGTCCGCCATTTCTTTTCGACCACGCTCCACCGCAAGTGGCGCGAATGGCTCGACCGACGCTTCAACGAAGCCCTGCTCGATACCAACCACACGCATTTCCATCTTCAGCAATTCGGATCCGACGCGGCCGGATCGGCTACCCCCGCGCCTGACAATGTCGATCAACGCGTCCAGGAATCGATCAAAGGCATGACCGGGGGCGCAATCGGGCTTGCGATGGGCATTGCCGGCGTCGTGCTGTCCCTTGGCTTCGTCGGCAGCAAGCTCATCGAGATGTCGAGCCATGTCAGAGGGCTCGCGTTCCTGGGCAGCTATGGCAGCGCGTTCCTGGCCTTCGCGGCGGTCGCGATTTACGTGTCGCTCAACACCGTCGTCGCGGCGAAGCTCGGCGGGATCCTCCAGCGCCTGTCGGTGCGCATGCAATGGGCCGAGGGCAGCTACCGCGCCGAATTGAACACCCTGCTGCATCGCAGCTTCCATGTTGCCGTCCTCCATGGCGAAAGGGCCCAGAAGGTCGTCAATGCGCGCCGGTATCTCGACATCGACAAAACCTGGGCCAGCCTGAACCGGGTGACTGCCGGCTATTTGGGGTTCGAGCTCGTCCACAATTTCATCGGCTCGCGGATCGTCGCCTATGCGCCGGGCCTGATTCCCTACATGGACAACAAGGTCAGCCTGCAGCATTACGTTACGGGTGCCGAGCTGGCCAATGCACTCATCAACGAGTGCTCGTGGTTTATCCACGTCATGCCCGACATTGCGACGCTCAGGGCGAACGCCCGCCGCATAACCGATCTCGCGGAGGCGATCGAAACCGTTCAGCGGCCCGAGGCTTTCTATTCGCAAACCGGCCTGTACGAATTCCAGTATACCAAGCAGGATTCCGCGCTCGGCCTCGCTCTTCGGCGGATCGAACTTCTGCATGCGGGCGCCGATCTTCCTTTTCTGGCCGCCGCCGACCTCCGGTTCCTGCCGGGCGAGTGGACCTTGGTCGTTGGCGAGTCGGGGAGCGGCAAGACCTCGCTTCTCAAGGCGATCAACGGTCTATGGGCGCATGGTCGCGGCACGATCGCAATGCCGAGGCATGTCAGGACCCTGTATGCCGCCCAGGACGTCAAGCTTCAGGCCGTATCCTTGAAGGATCTCGTCTGTCTTCCGGATGCGGCCGAGGACTACCCGGATACGCGTGTCGCGGTGGCGTTGCACGAGGCGGGGCTCGGCGAACTCATCGACGAACTCCTGAAAGATGGCCGCGACGGCCAAAGCTGGGACCTGCTTCTGTCCGGAGGCCAGAAGCAGAAGCTCGTCCTTGCCAGGATCCTTTTGCTCCGGCCGGGTCTTCTGTTTCTCGACGAGGCAACGAGCGCGCTCGATACCCAGGCAGTGTATGCGTTCCATCAGGCGATCAGGGATCATTGCCCGGAGGCGACGGTGATCGCCGTCATGCATGATGTTTCGCCCATACGATCCGCGAGCGGCGCCGATTTCTTCGACAGCGTGCTCGCCGTCGAGAACGGCAGGGCGGAAAAAACACCCATCGCGGCGTGGCGTCAGGCGGAGGCGGGGTGACGGCGGTCGGGCCGGTTCAAATTTTCAACGCCCGATGCCGTTTTTGAGCGCTCCGATTGGGTGATGCCAAATGGAACCTCGTCCATCCCTGATGGGTTTCTCCTCGTTAGATCGGGCGCTACCGGCATTCCGCCGGCACTCCCGAACTGGAGAATGTCATGAGAACGATGTTGATTGCGATCGGCCTGGTGTCTGCTCTGGGCGGATCGGCGTTCGCAGCCGAGCCTGCCAAGATGGTCGACACCAAAATAGGCAAGGCCTTGGCCGACGAAAAGGGGATGATCCTCTACACCTTCGACAAGGATGCCAAAGGCAAATCCAACTGCGATGCGGATTGCCTGAAGAAATGGCCGGCATTCCACGCTGCGGCCGGTGCCAAGGCTGAAGGAGACTGGTCTCTGGTCAAGGCGACGGACGGGATGGAGATGTGGGCCTATGAAGGCAAGCCGCTCTACACATATGCTGAGGACGAGAAGGCCGGTGAGACCAACGGCGACGGCGTTGGGGGCGTTTGGCATCTGGCCAGGTAACCAATCCACGATCTTTTGAACGGGCGGTCTTCGGACCGCCCGTTGTCGTAGAGGCGGTCTCGATTGCGGCAGGGCATAGCAAAAGGCCTTCATTTCCGATGATATGAATGGAGAATGTGGCTCCGCACCGCGCGCATTCTATTGGCTCGACAGCATTCGGGCTATCGCGTCTGAGATGGCGTGATCTTCATAGGGTTTCGCGAAGAACCGGCTTCCCGACGGAAGGCTGCTCTCTTCGAGGATCGCATTGCCGGACGCGACGATCAACTTCACCGGTGGCCACCGGTCGCGGATGTAGTGCGCCAGTTTGATGCCGTCCATCGTTCCCGGCATCTGTACGTCCGTGAACACCAGGTCGATGTCTGCCCTCGCTTCCAGGATGCGAATGGCCTCGTCGGCGTCCCAAGCCTCAAGGGCCTCGTAGCCGGCCGATAGCACCAGATCGACGGCACTCATCCGGATGAGCGCACTGTCTTCGACCACGAGGATTGAACACCTGAGCCTCAGGGGTTTGTTTGAAGCGGAGCTTGTCCGCTCCCTGATAGAGCGTTCCAGCGGGAGATAAGTTCCTAGGCGGCGGCTGGAGGCGTGATCTGGCGATCGGCGTCTCCCTGATGCCTGATGGTCACGGTGGTGCCGGGATTTGCATCGCTCACCTGGATTTCGCCCTCCAGGTTCCTGGCAAGCGCTTCGACGATGCCGGTCCCCAGGCCAGACTTGGGGGCAAGATCGCCGGTCGACATGCCGATGCCGTCGTCAGTGACGGAAAGCGTCCAGTCGCTGCCCGTCGAGCAATAGTCGATGACGATCGTGCCGGTTTGTTGACCCGGAAAGGCGTGCTTGAGCGCGTTGATCACCAATTCGGTCACGATGAGTCCAAGGCTGACGGAAACGCCGGCTTCCACCAAGCTGTCATCGACGTTCACCGATATCGAAAGCCGGTCGTCGTCGGCGATCATCGATGCGCCGAGGCTTTCGCAAAGCTGCGTGAAGTAGGTGTGCAGCTCGACGTTGCCGGTGCTGGACGTGGAAAGCTGCCGTTGCACGGCCGCGATCGACATGACCCGGTGATGGGCGTTGCGGAGGTGGCCGCGCGCTTCCTCCGATTGCACCTGGCGTGCGCTCTGCATGAGAACGCTGGCAATGATCTGAAGGCTGTTTGCCACGCGGTGCTGAACCTCCTGCATCAAGATGGCCTTCTCCCGGATAAGGTCATCTTTCAGTTTCGCTTCGGCGCCCGCGTCCGTTACGTCGGTGATGGCCAGCAGCAGCCGGATACGCGCCTTGTCGCCATCGTCGAGGATCTGCGCATTGACGATCAACTGTCGCGTCTTGCGGTTTGGCGTTAGCGATGTTGCTGTCTCACCTTGATGGGCGGCTTTATCTACTTGGAGTCGGATTGTCTCTGAAATTGGCGACGAGGGCTGCGATTGAAGCCTCAGTTGAAAATGCCAACTAGGTCGTCGCTGGATAAAGGCAGGTTTTCTGATCATCAGTCGGCCGCCTACTAGCCGGTGTTTAGCTCCGGACCTTCCTCTAATTGGCCATGACTTCGTGTATAGCACCAGCTACCGAAGCCGGATCGTATGGTTTCGGGATGAAGGTGGCAACAACCGGAAGATCGTCTCTCGTGAGCTTATGCTTGCCCGAGGTTATGATGATCTTGATTGGTGGCCAACGCCCTCGCACCAGCTTGGCAAGCCGAAGTCCATCCATGTCACCCGGCGTGCCGATGTCGGTGAACATCACCTCGATCTCAGGGTGTAGCATCAACTGCTCGATTGCCTGTTGGGCGTTGCACGCTTCGAAAACGCGAAAGTTCAGGTCCGTCAGATCATCGGAAATGCCAATGAGGATCAGCGCCTCGTCCTCGACCACGAGAACGGCGGTTCTAGGATCAGGCACGGTGCGCTCGTTTCTGCTGGAGAAAAATGTACGGTATCGTACACAACAATCAGTCGCTGGTATAGGTTCCTTATCAATCAGCGGCGGATTGGGCTGATTGAGTTGTAACGGTGACGAAGGTTCCCATGTCTTAGGTGCGCGTCAACGAAAAATGCGATCTCACATACACGGCCCTGCTGTTCTTGTTCATCTGTCAAGGTAAGTTGGACGGGCGGGTGGCTTTGTGCGTCAACCCGACAGCACGGAGGGGTGACGATGGTGCAGCAACAGTCCCAGATCAGGAACAAGCTACTCAACATCTTGCCGGAGCGAGACATGAATGTGCTTGCGCCCCAGCTTGAGCTCGCGAGCCTCCCGAGAGGTACATTGATCGCGAAAAGAGGCGAAAGCATTCAACATGTTTACTTCCTGGAGAGCGGGATTGCATCGGTTGTTGTTACGACGCCTGGCGGATACCAGGGGGAAGCAGGCATCTTCGGGAACGAGGGCTATGTTCCAACATCTGCGGCCGCAGGTGTGGACAGCAGTTCGCACGATATCGTGGTGCAGATGGATGCAGAGGCCTATCGGATGGACTATGAGAGCTTCCGGATTGCGATGGAGGAAAACCGCAGCCTTTGGAAGGTTGTGGTCCGATCCATCGAGGCGTTCTCTGTTCAGCTTTCCTATACGGCCGTCTGCAATGCAATCCATGATGTAAATGAACGATTGGCCCGGTGGCTGTTGATGTGTGAGGACCGTATTCAGGCGAACGAGCTGCCCCTCACTCACGACTTCCTGTCAATGATGCTGGCGGTTCGGCGTCCCAGCGTTACCACCGCCATGCATATCCTTGAGGGAAACGGCTTCATTCGTGCCTATCGGGGTAGTGTGGTTATCAAGAATAGGGCAGCCCTTGAGGAATTTGCTCATGATGCCTACGGAACACCCGAGGCCGAATACCGGCGGCTGATGTCCGACCTGTTTTAGTGGTCGGCTGTGCGCCGGGTTGCGCCGGTCGTGGGTCCACTAGGCTGCTAGTGAGGACCCAGCAACAGTTTCGACGGAAGCCGCGAGGCTGACGATCATTACTGTTTTGCCTTCGCCATCCACGACATTGACGGTCATAGATGACAGGTCCTTCTTCTCCAGCAAAGAGTGCCGCACCAGTTCCTGGATGGTTCCGACTGCTTCGGCCCGCACTTCAGCGACGTTTGTGCATTCGGAGCCGACATCGTCACAGGACTGCTTGCCGTTGTAGATGTTGAAAAAGTAGAGTGACATTGGATGCCCACCAGCGAGAAGAGGAGATCGTCGCGACCAAACCTGTTCTCACCAAGGAGGCACGGTCGCTATGCGGGCGTCGGATTAGGCCCGGTTACTCCCCAACAGAGCGGTAGCAGAGAAGTTCCACCACATATCACCGGATGTGCCAGGCTGGGCCCTTGCTTAAAGTCTCGTCACCGTCTTCCTAAGCCGAGCTCCAGGCACGTGCGGTCCTGGTACGGCAATGCCAAGGCAGCAACTCATCGATGCGGTTCTGCTTGTGGCCATTTACGATGGCGGTGAGCGTGGCGGTTAGATAGGCCTGCGGATCAATGCCATTGAGCTTACAGGTCTCGATCAAAGAGGCGATGGTTGCCCAGTTCTCGGCTCCCGCATCATGACCCGCAAAGAGTGCGTTCTTCCGATTAAGGGCAATCGGACGAATGGTCCGCTCTACGCTGTTGTTGTCGATCTCGATGCGGCCGTCGGTCAGGAAGAGCTTCAAACCATCCCAGTATTTGGCGATATAGGCCAAAGCCTCGCCGAGCGGAGATTTGGTCGCGACATGGGCGCGGTGATGGATTAGCCAGTTATGGAGGCCCGCGACAAGTGGCGCTGATCGTTCCTGCCGACCTGCAAGGCGAGCCTCAGGATCAAGGCCGCGCAATTCTCCTTCAATGCGATACAGCACGCCTATCCGTTTGACACTGTCCTCGGCAATCGGTGCTGTTCCGTTGCGAGTGACCTCCACCAGCTTGCGCCGGGCGTGTGCCCAACAATAGGCAAGCTGAATGTCCGGGCCGACGCGCTCTGGTGCGATCAGCCTGTTATACCCGGCATAGCCATCAACCTGCAGGATGCCGGCGAAGCCCTGCAATATCCGTTCCGCATGATGCCCGCCTCGACCGGGTGCATAGGTGAAGGCCACGCCCGGTGGAGCGCTGCCATTCCAAGGTCGATCATCCCGCGCCAGCGCCCAGAAATATCCCGTTTTGGTTTTGCGGGAGCCGGGATCGAGAACCGGAGCACGCGTCTCATCCATGAAGAGCTTGGTTGACCGCTTCAGGTCCACCATCAGTGCGTCAAAGACAGGCCGCAGTTCGTAGGCCGCCCGACCGACCCATCGCGGCGAGATAGGCCGCGGCACCCAGCAGAGCGGCCGTGTGTCCGTCGTGACCGCAGGCATGCATGCAGCCGGGATGGCGAGATGCGTAGCCGAGCCCCGTGGCCTCCTGGATGGGCAGCGCATCCATGTCTGCCCGCAGCGCGACCATCGGCCCCTCCGCCTTGCCGGCGATCTCCGCGACCACGCCGTAACCGCCGATATTCTCGTGGGCGACGAGCCCCAGCGCGCGCAGTTCCGCAGCAACGAGTTTGGAGGTCTCGACCTCTTGGCGGGACAGTTCCGGCATGGCGTGGAGTTTTTGGCGCAGCGCCGTTAGGCGCGGCAGCTCGGTGGTGAGGAAACCGGCGGCAGTTTCGGCGGACATCAGAGGATGCCCTTCAACACCGGAATGCTGACATTGCCGCCGCAGACCACGATCGCCACCGGGCCTTCGATGAGGCCGCGCTCCGCCTTGATGGCGGCCGCGATGGCGACACCGGCGGCGCCCTCACAGAGCATGTGGTGATGCTCGACGAACAGTTTCATCGCCTGCGCGATCTCCGCCTCGGAAACGTCGATCCAGTGATCGACCAGGTCGCGGCAGGGCGCAAATGTGATGGTGTCCGGCTCCACGCCGCCCGCCGTGCCGTCCGACAGGGTGTTGTCGGAATCGAGATCCAGGACGCGCCCGGCCGCAACCGAGGCGGCCATGACGCGGGAGGCCTGCGGCGAGCAGCCGATGATCTTCACCCGCGGGGCTGCGGCCTTGAGATAGGTCGCGATGCCGGCGATCAGACCGCCGCCGCCGACGGAGGCGATGACGGTACGTACTTCCGGCAGTTGGCGCAGGATTTCCACCCCGAGCGTACCCTGGCCGGCCATCACGTCGATATCATTGTAGGGTGGCACATAGACGCCGCCTTCGGCCTCGGCGAATGCCCGAGCATGCGCTTCAGTGACCGCGGAATCCGTGCCGTGGAAGCGGACTTCCGCGCCGAGCCGGCGGATGGCGGCGACCTTCGCGTCGGAGGCGTTTTCCGGAACGAAGACGATGCCTTCGCCGCCCACCTGCCTCAGCGCGAAGGCGACGGCCGCGCCATGGTTTCCCGACGAGGCGGTAACAACCCGCGTAGTCGCGGCGGCGTTGCCCAGTGACAGGATCTTGTTCACCGCACCCCGCAGCTTGAACGAGCCCGTATGCTGGAGGTTTTCCAGCTTGAGATGCACGTCGAGGCCGATCGTCTTCGACAGATAGGGCGAGACTTCGAGATAGGTCTCTCGCACGAACGGCCGGATGCGCGTCTCGGCGTTCCCGATGGCTTCGATTGCAGTGGTGGTTCCCATGATTGTCGCCCTAAATTGGTGTGGACTTAATGTCCATGTAATACAATCCGTCTACGATAGGAGCGGGGTTTTCAGAAAAAGTCAAGCATCGTGGATGAAAATTCTATTCTGGACAACTACGTCCACGACTGTCACTGTCGCGGCGAAATGTGAGGCCATAGACTTGAACCAGCAACTTGAGAGTTACGCCCGGATCTGCGACGCCGTCGCCCTGCTCTTCCAGCCGTATGCCGAGGTCGTCCTGCACGATCTGGAAACGGAGAAGGTCGTGTATCTCGCGGGCAATTTTTCCAAGCGGGAAATCGGCGAGCCGTCTCTGCTGTACGAGATCGATTTCCAGCCGGACGAACGACTTATCGGCCCCTACGAGAAGGTTAATTGGGACGGCAGGTCAATCAAGGCGATCAGCGTTGTGCTCGCGAACCATCTGGGACAGCCCGCTGCGGTGCTCTGTATCAATGTTGATCTGTCGGACTTCCACTCGGTAATGCGCACGCTTTCGACGTTGATCCGCCTACCGGAGGAAAAGTCCAAGCCCGCAAGCCTGTTCAAGGAAGACTGGCACGAGAGGATCAACGAATACATCCAGCAATGGACGCATGCCCGCGGCGTCCGCATTACCGACATGACCCGCCAGCAGAAACGCGAGCTCGTCATTGCCCTATCCTCCGATGGAGCGTTCTCCGCGCGCAACTCCGCGCCCTACATCTCCCGTGTGTTGGGGCTGGGCCGCGCGACCGTCTATAAATATCTCAATGAAGGCAATGCATGATGATCAGCCTCACACTGGACGAACTCAAACGCTTGCCGATTGCCGATTTCGCCGTCGATGCCATCAGGGATGCCTATGTCGCGATCGTCGACGGGAGGGCGAACATTCCCCCGGTTGGCTATCTGCGGCTCGAAGCCCAGAATGCCGACTGCCACATTAAATACGGCTATATCGCGGGCGATGCCGTCTTCGTGGTGAAGATCGCCTCTGGCTTCTACAACAACCCGCGCCTCGGGCTTCCGTCGAGCAACGGAATGATGATCGCCATCTCCTCGGAGACCGGTCAAGTGGTGGCCACGCTCTATGACGAGGGATGGCTGACCGACCTCAGGACCGGTTTCGGCGGTGCCATTGCGACGCTCGCGCTTTGCCGGCGCGACAGCCGGTCCATCGCGATTGTCGGGTCGGGCACGCAGGCCCGCCAGCAGATCAGGGTCCTGTCCTCCACCTCGGAACATCGGCTCACCTTCCGCAACTGGGCACGCGATGGCGCCAGGGCGGCCGCCTTCGCCAGCGACATGGCGGCGGAAGGGTTCTCCGTCGCGGCAGAGACCGATCTTGCGGTACTGTGCGCGACAGCGGATGCCATCATCACCACAACGCCGTCGACCGAGCCGCTCGTCATGGCCGACTGGATCCGGCCTGGCACCCATATCACCGCGCTCGGCGCCGATGCCCCTGGCAAGCAGGAACTGCAACTCGACCTATTCTCGCGCGCCGCAGTAATCGCAGTCGACTCCCGATCGCAGTGCGCGGACCACGGAGAAATCGCGACGGCTGTCAGAAGCGGTCTTCTAGACCCCTCCGAATGCCCGGAACTTGGAGCTATCCTCAGTGGTTGGGAACCCGGGCGGACCTCCGATGATCAAATTACGATAACTGATCTTACAGGCGTCGCAACGCAGGATATCGCCATCGTGCGCGCGGCTCTGGCCGCGTTGAAGCACGAGGGTTCCAACCGTAGGGATCTTTTCGTATGAACGTCAGGAATTAACAGACGCGCCGACATCAGCGTCTGGGTGAAGGCTTACCGGGTTTTGGTGCCGCCACATCCCTTGCCGCCCCTCTGATATGTTCCATGACCATTGCCTGAAACGTTGCTGCAGGTGGCTTGGGTGAAATTTCGCGCTGCGTCTTGGCACGCTGGTGTCCGTCGACCATTGCTTGCGGAACGATTACGCTCCCGAAACGACGGGCGACGAACTGGAAAATTAGTTCCAAACTCTCGATCTCGAACGCAGTATGCCGTTCGATGCCTTCCATAGCGAAAATCTGGTGTCGTAAGCATTTTGCGAGAATGCGGTGGTTTCGCATTGATCTGGCGTATGAACTGAAAATAGAGGCGTCAGAATTCTCAGCGGGCTGCCGTAATTTGTGTGCTTGGTGTCCATCGCCTTGTTGTGGGCGCGACCAGCCAAATCATCCATCGGCATCGGTAAGACGCCGACGATCGCGTCGTTTTCCCGACCGGAACAAGTTTCAGGTTTCGTGCCGCCCTGCTTTGGCGGCCTAGGTGCTTTCTCCTGTGGAAGCCTCGGAAATACGAACGCGACGCCGGTATATTGGCGCATGCGTTTGCCGTTCATCAAGATGGACGATGGCCTGGCGCGGACTCATACCTACACTCGTGATCGAGACCCGAAGCATTGGGCTGTCAAGCGAACGAGAGTAGCAAGCTCGGGCCGTCGGCGAACCCCCACACGGTGCCGGCGTTGGCGGACTTTGCCGAGTGCGCGATGCATCGTCCCTATGCGAACCCCAGCGGTAGCGCGTCATGGCTCGTAAGATTGCTTTGCTATTGGTCATTGGCATTGGTGCCTACGCCTGCTTTCGGATGGCGTGGCAGTGGTTTTGATTGACCGCGATTGAACCGGAACTAGCTCGAACTGACGGCCGCCGCCGAAGAGGAGCTTCCGTCTCGAAACTGGGCTGTCACTGGTGGACGGTAAGTCCCCACTTGCCTTCGGCGCTCAAGCGCTTACAGTTTGCGCGGCGGCGTTCATCGTAGCGCGGTCCTCAGCGACTTGAACGCCGTCAATCTTTTTCCGAAATTCGCTCAAGGGTACGGGACGGGAGAGCAGGTAGCCCTGCAGATCGCTGCATCCCGCAGCGACCAGGAAGTCTTTCTGGCCCTCGGTCTCTATTCCTTCGGCCGTAGTGGCCTTGCCGAGGGTGCGGCTAAGTCCGAGAATGGCGGATACGATGGCTGCACCCTCGGCTTTGGTGCCGAGCAGGCTCACGAAAGATCGGTCGATCTTGATGCGGTCGATGTTGAACTGAATGAGATGGCTGAGAGAGGAGAAGCCGGTGCCGAAGTCATCGAGCGCAATCCGAACGCCATGCGACCGGAGCACGCCAAGGGTCGCCTGGCCTCTTTCGTCAATGTCGAACAAGGCGGCCTCCGTGAGTTCCAGCTCAAGCCGCGAAGGCCGCAGGCCGGCCTCCGACAGGATTGACAGGACATGGCTTTCGAAGCCGCGATGACGGATCTGCGACGGGGACACGTTGACCGAAAGCGACAGCGCGGCCGGCCAGCTTGCGGCCGACTGCGCCGCGTCGCGAAGGACCCATTCGCCGAGCCGGAGGATCATGCCGCTTTCTTCGGCGATCGGAATGAATTTGTCCGGCGACAATAGACCCAGCGTCGGGTGATGCCAGCGCACCAGCGCTTCGGCGCCTGAAAGGCGTCCGCTGCCATCGCCATGATAGACGCCCTGATAATATACCTCCAGCCGGCCGACATGGGCCGCAGACGGACCCACTTGGAGGCCGGGATCCTCGCCGGTCTGTTCCAAGAGCAGGCGAAGATCGTTTTTAAGATTTTCCCGGGCCTCGACCCGATGGTCCAGGCAAGGATCATACTCGACCAGCCGCCCCCGCCCGCTGGACTTGGCCTCATAAAGCGCAACGTCGGCGCGTCGCAGGAGCTCGTTGGTTGGATGGGACGCATCCTGGATGACAACGATACCAATTGAACATCCGATGCGAACGGCGGCATCGCCGGCGTTGAGCTGAAATGGCTTGCTCAACTCGTCGATGATGCCGTTACAGATCGCCAGATAGACATTATCTGCCTCGTCGAGGTCAGGAAGAAGAAGGGCAAATTCGTCGCCGCCGAACCTTGAGAGGGTATCGCCGGGCTTGATCAGCGCGCTCATTCGGCCGACAGCCGCACGCAGGAGCTCGTCGCCGGCGGCATGCCCGTAGCTGTCGTTGACCTCCTTGAACTTGTCGAGATCGATCAATGCGATCACGGCGCGTCTACGAAGCAGCGCAAGATCCGGGAGACATTGCACAAGATGGACTGCAAACAGTGCTCGATTAGGAAGACCGGTCAGAACGTCGTGCACCGACAGATGCCGCGCATGGTGCTCGCTGGCGCTGAGTTCCCGCAGGCTTTTGCGCAATCGTCCCATGAGCGCAAAGAACAGGCCGGCAATGATGAGCCCGGCAATGGAGAGCACCGGAACGAGACGGCCGATCACCCGCGAGCCAGGAAGATCCGGCTCCCAGATGATAAACCCGATCGGTTCGCCGGATCCTGTCGCCGCGATCTGGAAGGCAACCTCGTTGTGCTCCTGGTCAGCGGTGCGGGCATAGCGCGCGCCTGCCAGCCCTTGCTCACGGCTGATCGTGTCGAGAGTGGCGCCGTCAAGGAAGCGGAAGACGACGAGATAGAACTGGGCGCCCTGACCGTGCTCATGGGCACCGGCTGGTGAAGCGCCCTTTATCGACACGACGCCGGCAACCGAAGGACGGCCTTCAAGCCGCATTAGCTCTACCCGGCTCGGTTTCGCAGCCGATGTCGATGGCTGCGGCTGATCGGTTTCCAGGTCGTGGATTAGAGGCTGGAGCAGGGGGCGCACCCACTTGAAGCGCCGCGCCGTTTCCGCGTCTGCATTTAGCGCAAGCTCCCCTGACGACGTGACCAGGAAAGCGGCGTTATAGCCAAACGCTGTCGTCGCGATCTTGCCGAAGGTCTCGGCGGATGACGCGCCGCTGCCGCGGTTTGGACCGATGATTTTCTCTTCGAGAACAGCAGGGTCTGCCGCAAGGAACGACGCGTAGCCTGCGCCGATCATCTGGATCTCCTGCGACACCCGTTTTACCTGGTCTTCGAGCCGGTCGTTGACGAGGTGGCGCTGTCGATCAAGGGCGGCGGCATCACTCTCGGAGCCGGCCCAGATCGCTGCCAGAAAAACCAGCCCGAGAATTGCTAATCCACTGATGGCAAGCAGCAGCAATATCGAGCCTGAGGTTATCCCGGGACGTTTGTCAGCCGTTCTCCTGGTTGCTGCTTGGCCCGACACACAATCGTCTCCGAAAATCATCCCGATCCTGCACCTGATTGTTTACGAAAGGCTTTCCAAACTGTGCAAAATTGCGCGCTCAACACGTCCAGCTCTTTAATCTTTTTGTTGTTGAGTAGTGGTGTGCAACAGCCGCCAGACGCGTCTCTGCTGGAGCGTCTTCCACATGAAGGGCCGACATGCTGCGATTGAACTCTCTTGACAGACGGAAAATTCTGGCGCTGGCCTGCATGGTCTCCATTGCCTCCTTCAGCCAGCCCGGGGCCATCTCGGCCTCCGAGAACGATACGATCCGGATCGCCGTTGAGGGCGCATTCCCGCCTTTCAACTATCTGGACTCGGCAAACCAGCTCCAGGGCTTCGACGTCGAGATCGCCAAGGCACTCTGTGAGACGGCAAAGCTGAAATGCGAGTTCGTCATCCAGGAATGGACGACGATGATCCCCAGCCTTCTGGACAAACGCTACGATGCCATCATCTCGTCAATGTCGATGAGCGCCGAGCGGCGCGAGAAGGTCTCGTTCACCCAGAAATACTACGACAGCCCATCAATTTTCATCTCCCGTAAGGGAGCCGGCATTGCAGGGACCGCGCCGGATGACCTCAAGGACCTGAAGCTCGGCGTCACTTCCGGCACCTCCCAGGAGGCGTATGCCCAGAAGTTTTATGGGGATGTCTCAAAGACGGTGTTTAAGGCTTCGCCAGACCTGTACAAAGGCTTGGCCGACGGAGATGTCGAC
Source organism: Shinella sp. G-2 (assembly GCF_050172695.1). NCBI lineage: Bacteria > Pseudomonadati > Pseudomonadota > Alphaproteobacteria > Hyphomicrobiales > Rhizobiaceae > Shinella > Shinella sp. G-2. The sequence continues at coordinate 179,218 of NZ_JBBEYH010000007.1, forward strand.
ATCATCATGGAAGACAAGCTTGCGGTCTATGACTGGCTGGCCAATACTCTGGCGGGAAGCTGCTGCGAGTTCCTGGGCGGCGATATCAAGGACGCCGAATATTTCGGCGATGGAGCCGGCATCGCGTTGCGGCCTTCCGACAGGCAGTTGCTCGCCAAGTTCAATGCCGCGCTCGAGACGATCCAGTCCAACGACATCTACGACACCATTAACGCAAAATATTTTCCGTTTAGCATTCGGTGATTGTGTTGGGCTGTCTGCAGCGGATGCGTTCGCCGCAGAAGCTGATGAAGTATCGGACCGTCTGTGGGCGCGACGTTGAGCGTGCTCGGGAGACTGAACTCGGCGCCTCGGACTGGTTGGGGGAGCGACAAAGTCCGCTGATGCTAGGTTTCACGACATCAGCGGACAGTCACGCTGCCGCCCGAACCTGAACACTCTCGCCAGACCAAGTCTTTGAAGCGCCTTCAACTCCTTCGCAAAGGGTCTGGGCGGACGGTTCGACTAAGTTCAAGAGCGAGAAGCACTGAAGATATGGACGGGCATAGGACTTCTCGCAAACCATAACCTCCCGGACCGGAGCCAGTGTTGTGGATTATCAGTTAGACAACGATGAACGTGCTCGTGCCAAGTAATCGCCCAGACCCTTCTGTGCGACGAGCGCGTCTCCGTCGATCACCGTCTTTCCGCGGACCATCACGCGCACCGGCCAACCGGTAATCGCAAGCCCTTCATAGGGTGTGTAGTCAGCGCCGTGGTGAAGGATTTCGTTCGTGATGACGACCGATTTCTTCGGATCCCACAGTGCGATATCGGCATCAGAGCCGATCGCGATCGTGCCCTTGCGCGGATAGAGGCCATACAGTTTGGCATGGTTCGTAGAGGATAGGGCGACGAACTGGTTGAGATCGATGCGCCCCTTGCTGACGCCTTCCGAAAACAGGATCGGCAGCCGCGTTTCCACGCCGGGAATGCCGTTGGGGATCCATCGGAAGTTTCGCTTGCCCTTTTCATTGAGCTTGCCCGAGTCATCATCGTAGCGAAAGGGGCAGTGGTCGGATGAGAATAGATCGAACGTCCCGTTTTGCAGGCCCTCCCAGCAGGCAATCTGGCTTTCCTCGTCGCGTGGCGGTGGCGAGCAGACGAATTTCGCGCCCTCCAATTCCGTGGCGTCGAGGTCGTCAGCCGTGAGCATAAGGTATTGCGGGCAGGTCTCACCCGCCACCTTGCTACCGCGTGCCCTCGCGCGTTGGATTTCCTCCATTGCCTCCCGGTTCGAGACATGGACGATGACGATCGGCGTATCAACGATCTCCGCCAGGGAAAGAGCGCGGTGCGTGGCCTCACGCTCCGCGGCCGCCGGGCGGCTTGTCGCATGATATTTCGCAGCAAGTTCGCCATTCGCTTCATGACGGCCGATCAGGAAGCGGATCGCGTCCTCGTTTTCGCAATGGACCATGACCAGCGCGCCGGACGTCCTGGCGCTAGCCAGCGTCGCCAGGATTTCATCGTCGCGCAGACGCAGGTTTTCATAGGTCATGAAAACCTTGATCGACGTGTATCCATCCGCCACGAGGGCCGGCAGTTCCTGCCCGAGCACATGGCTCGTCGGGTCGGTTACGATGATGTGGAAGCTCACATCGACATAACACTCCCCCTCCGCTTTTGCGTGATACGCCTTGAGCGCCTCCCGCAGCGTCGATCCTTTTTCCTGTAGGCAGAACGGCATGACCGTCGTATTTCCGCCAGAGGCTGCCGAGAGCGTGCCGCTCGCGAAATCGTCGGCCATGACGATCCCGTCGCCGGATGGCTGCGCCAGGTGCACATGGCTGTCGATACCACCAGGCATCACATAGAGGCCGCTGGCATCGATGATCTCGTCCGCATCATGAAGGTTCTCGGCCATTGCGGCGATGCGGCCATTGCGAATGCCGACATCGCATCGGAAGGTATCGCTGGCGGTAACGACGGTGCCGTTCCGGATGATCGTATCGAAGGACATGCTGAGCTCTTCCGGTTCTCAGGCGGCAGTCGCGGAGTTGGCGGACGATGCGAGGATCATATCCAGCGCCTTCGTCATCCGGTCGATTTCCTCGATCGTGTTGTAGTGGACCATCGAGACCCGGACCATGCCATTGTTCTCAGTGAGATCGAGATACTCCGCCAGGCGCCGCGAATGAAAGTCGCCAAACCGGATTGCGATCCTGTGGGCGTCCATCGCCTTGCAGATTTCCGCAGAATCCCGGCCGTCGAAGACAAAGCTGACCGTCGGTATCCGGGTGCCGTCACGGTTGGCGCTATGGCCGATAATGCGGCAGTCGTTGCGGCCACGCAGATAGGTCAGCAGCCGATCGACAAGTTCGTTTTCCTGCGCGGTGATCGCACCATAAGCCGCAACGATCTTCGCGCGGGTGGAGCCGGCTTCGCCAGTCATTTCGCCGATTTCGGTAAGGTAGTCCACGATGCCGCAGGTGGCATAAGCAAGTTCGTAGTTCGGATTGCCGGGTTCCAGTTTGCCCGGCACTTTGTCCTTGCCGTAGAAATAGTGATAGAGCGTATCCAGTTCCAGCAGGTGGTCATACTTGCCGTACATCAGCGCATAATGGGGACCGTAGGTCTTGTAGAGGCTGAAGACGTAGTAGTCGACATCGAAGGCCTGAACATCGACCGCGCGATGCGGCGCATAGGCGACGGCATCGACACAGATGCGCGCGCCCCGTGCATGAACGAAATCGGCGATCTCGCGCACCGGATTGATCGAACCGAGAATATTGGAAACGTGGGTGACGCAGACGAGCTTGGTGCGGGCCGACATCAGCGGCTCAAGATCGACGAGGTCTAGCGTATAGGTGTCCTTGTTGAGCGGCCACGTCTTGATGAGGATGCCTGCGTCGCGCAGCCTGTCCCACGGACCGATGTTCGATTCATGATCGGCGTTAGTAATGATAATCTCGTCGCCCGGAGCAAGTTGGCTCATCATGGCGCGGGCGAGGTTCTGCAAAAGTGCCGTCGTCGAGTTGCCAAAAACGATTTCTTCCGGCCGTGATGCGTTTATGAGATGCATCGCCGCAGTGCGGGCCTCGTAGAGTGCGTTCGCGGCCGCCTGCGAAACCTCGTAGCTTCCGCCGATCTGGACATTCTTGTCGTAGAGGAAGGTATTGATCCGTTCGACCGCCCGCTTCAGGATCTGCGACCCGCCGGCATTGTCGAAAAATGTCCAGCCATGGGACAGGCCGGGAAACTGGCTTCGGACGAAATCGAGGTCGAGCGCGCCTTTTGCGGATGTATTTTGGTTTGGCATTTGGTCCTCCAGACCCAATTTTGTTTTCAGTGATCGAGAACCGAGCGCAGGAAGCTACGCGTCCGGTCTTCTCTGGGATTGTCGAAAATTTCGCAGGGCGTGCCCTGCTCGACGATGCGGCCGCCATCCATGAAAATGACGCGATCGGCCACCTGGCGGGCAAAGCCCATTTCGTGGGTGACGACGACCATGGTCACGCCCGTGCTGGCAAGCGTCTTCATCACATCCAGCACTTCACCGACCATTTCCGGATCGAGTGCGGAGGTGGGCTCATCAAAGAGCATGACCTTAGGTTCCATTGCCAATGCGCGGGCAATTGCGACGCGCTGTTGTTGGCCCCCGGAAAGCTTGCCCGGATATTTTGCGGCCTGTGCCGCAATGCCGACCCGGGTTAGCAGGTCTCGGGCCCTGCGCTCAGCGTCCGCCGCCTTTGCACCGCGGACCCGCATCGGCGCCAGCATAACGTTCTTTAGCACGGTCAGATGTGGAAAGAGGTTGAATGATTGAAAAACCATCCCGACTTCAGCACGCACCTTCGCCAGCGCCTTGCCGGGGCCGACGGTGACGCCGTCCACGACGATGCTGCTCTCGTCGGAAAAGGCCTCCAGGCGGTTGATGCAGCGTATCAACGTCGATTTCCCGGACCCGGACGGACCGATTACGCAGACTACTTCGCCTTCCGATATCTCGAGATCGATGCCGTGCAGCACAGTGAAGGCGCCATAAGCCTTTTTCAGGTTGCTGATCTTGATGAGGGGGGTCATGAGCGTTTGTCCTTGCCGAAACCTTTTTCCAACCGCGCGACGACGGCGACCAGCGGCCAGAGCAAGGCGACATAGATCAGCGCAGCGCCGATCAGGGGCGTGGGGTTGGCAGCCAGCGCCTGCGCCTGGGTCGCCTGCTTAAGGAGGTCGGGCATGGCGACGACGGAGGCCAGGGCCGTATCCTTCAGGACGTTGATGCAATTGTTCGTCAACGGCGGAATGACGATCTTGATCGCCTGGGGCAGGATTACGTCGACCATCATGTGGCGACCTGAGAGACCCAATGCTTGCGAAGCTTCGAACTGCCCATGCGGGATGGCCTCGATGCCGGCGCGGAAAATTTCTGCGGTGTATGCGGCGGAGACAAGTGTGAGCGCAACGACCGCAGAGACGAAGGGCGAGAACCGGATGCCGACAAAGGGCAGGGCGTAATAGACGATGATCAACAGCACCAGAAGCGGGATCGAGCGGAAGATGTCGATGTAGATCTTGGAGAGGAATGGCACCGGGCCCGGTCCATAGAGCCTGACAAGAGCGAGGAACAATCCGCCGGCGAGACCGGCAACAATGCTGATGAGGCCAATCTCCAGCGTAACGAGTAATCCCGACAGCAAAAGCGGGAATGTGTCGATCAGGATGGGAATATTGAAGAAGGTGTTGACGAGATTCATAGAGCCACCGGCTGTCGCTGCGGAATTGACGGCGACACCAGCGTGCCGCCGTCACGGGGAGGCTTGGCCTATTTGGCGACCGGCATGTCCATCACCATGACAGTCGAGGTGGTGTCCTCGGCCTTGGCACCGAACCAGGTCTCATGCAGCTTGGCGACGAAACCTTCCTTCTTCAGCGTCGAGATCACCTCGTTGACTTCCTTGGCCAGCGGGTCGCCCTTGTTGAACATGACCGAATACTTTTCACCGGTAGGTATACGCTCGACCACTTTGAGGTCCGGCTTATCCTTGACGTAATAGAGCAGTGCCGGGATATCGCTGATGTAACCATCCACGCGACCGGCAACGAGGTCGAGCATCGCAGGCGACAGGCCTTCAAACTTGCGGATTTCGCCAAACTTGTACTGCCCACCGTTGTTGGTTGCCCACATGTCGCCCGTCGAGCCGGTGTCGACGCCAACGACCTTGCCTTCCATGCCCGAAAGCCCGGTAATCCCGCTGGCTGCCGTTACCGTCAAGGACTGGTCGCTGTCGTAGTAGGGCTGCGCGAACGTCACGGACTCCAGCCGTTTGTCGGTGATGGTGATTGACGATATCGCCATATTGATGCGGCCGGACTGGACCGCCGAAAACAGGCCGTTGAACGGGACATTAACGAACTCGATCGACTTGCCGAGCCGCTTGCCGACTTCGGATATCAGGTCCACCTCGAAACCAACGGTTTCGCCTGACGCATTCTGGAATTCCCACGGAACGTTGCCAATGTTGGCGCCGACGGTGAGGTCGGCGGCTATGGCGGAAGTGGAAAGCACTACCGCGGCAAGCAGGGCCGAGGTGGTCGTCGAAGCAATGAGTGTAATCGCTTTCATGAGGTTCCCCTTGATTTTTTGGCGATGAAACGGTTACGCTTGGTCTAACTGGTCAGACCAGTAGGACCAAGGAAGCACGCCCGTTTGGCAATTGCAAGAGATGGTGCCGATAAAATAGACTTGGCGCGAGATTAGCCCCTTACGATCAGGCACGGGCGGTATCGCAGGGGATGGAAAATACGATGCTGAACAAGACTTTGCTGCCACAATCCGTCGCCCGCGAAATCCAGAGCATGATTCAGAGCGGAAGTCTCAAGCCCGGAGAGAAAATTCCCTCGCAGCGTGAATTTTCGCAAAGATTTGGAATCAGTCGTGCCTCGCTGCGCGAGGCTTTACTAACGCTCGAAACCCTCGGCTTGCTGAAGACCGAGGCGGGACGGGGAACGTTCGTTTCCGGTGGTGCTCCGTCAGCGTCCAATCACATGGGCCCCTGGCGCTACTCCGACAGCTATTCGGTCTTCGACGTGTTCCAGACCCGCATTATGTTGGAAGGGCAGATGGCAAGTCTTGCAGCAGGGCGGCTGACGGCAAATCAATTGGATCAGATGGAAAAAATGACCCAGCAGATGGAGCAAGGCTGGGCGCAGCAGGATCTGTTAGCCAATGTTGACGCCGATCTGGAGTTCCATGCGATCATCGCATCCGCTTGCAGCAACGCCATGCTGCGGGCGCTCTACCAGACCGTACGCGATCAGTTGACGGCGACGCAACGACAGCCCATTCCTATAACCGATCCCGCTCGCATGCGTGAATCCATTGCCGAGCATCGCCGCATAATCTCGGCGCTGAGGGCAAACGATCCCGCGGGCGCTCGGTTTCAAATGGAAGCGCACATTCGAAACACGGCCCGTTGCGCGGGGTTGGAGCCTTAGATCTTTGTTCGGCTGATTGCCGCCGTTTATATCCAACCCAGACCTTGAGGCGTCGCTAACCTTCACGCTTGCGCCTTAGACGCGGCAGGTGCAGCCGGCCCCTGAATAAGCCACGGCGCTCGATCGGTTCGAACACCTCCTCTGGCCCTTCTGGATCTAGAATTTCGTTGTCGGCGAGCCATTTTTCGAGATCGGACACTTCCGGCGTAGCATAGAGAATTAAAGTGCGTCCCGGCTGCGATTTGCGAAGCGTTTCAATTGCCGCGATCAGAGATCCGGACCGGGCGGCTTCGTGCGCCAAGGTGCCAGCCGGCACACCAAGATGTTCGGCCAGCAAGTCAGTTCTAAAGTCTGTAATGCGCCGCCGCAATTCTTTACAATCTCCTGCTTCGAACGCGACATCGCATTCCCGGTCGAAGCGCATGGAACGATTGTTCATATTCGAAGAGCCTACGCGGACAATCTCGTCATCCATGATCATCAGCTTCGAATGAACATAGATAGGCTGCTTCTGGGCCGTTACCGGGTGATACATTCGGAAGCGATCGTTGAGATCGTGCCGCCTCAGCGACTCCCGCAGTCTTGCTCGGGCGGTATCCATCGCCAGCGCTCCCAACCAGTTGTCAGAGGCAACGGGGTTGATCAGCACGATCTCCGGACCATCAGGCTCTGCCAGCCGGCGAGCGATCGCTTGGGCTATCTTCCTTGACGCAAAATATTGGCTTTCCGCATAGATCAGTGTGCGAGCGGCCGCGATCATATCGACATAGAGCTTCTCGATTTCGATAACGCCACTCTCGTCGAGATGTGTCGGCTCCGTGCGGCCAATGGCCAGGGTTACTGAGCCGAAAGAGAAACCGGAGGTTGGTGTGGATTTGACTGGGGTCTTTGACGGCGCTTTGAGCACGTCGTTGCCACCCGCCCGTCGCCACCGCATGTGACAAAGTTCTCCCAAGGCCCGGGCAGCCTCGCCAGTGAACCTGCTGGAGGCATCGTGCCATGGACCGTAAAGCCTGCCGCTTGGCCGACGCCGCAGCGGGTTGTCATCGAGATGGTCCCGCGTATCCCAGCGGTCCAGCGTCACGTCGATCCCGCCGCAAAACGCTATCTCGTCATCGACCACCAGCATCTTTTGGTGATGCGAACTTCCGACAGGATGTTTTCCGTCAAGTTTTACGGAGATTCGCGGGTGCCATTTCCATCTCAGGAGGTAGGGAAAGTTGGATGGGCGCATCCAACTTGCCAGCAGCGCGGGGCTCCAAAGGAGAATTCTGACCTTGAGATCAGGGTTGTGTCGCGCCAGCCAGATGATGAACTCGCCCACCTTTCTGGGCGCGCCGTCATCGACATCGGGCCGGCCGAGCGTTATGCCTGCATCGAAATCCCAGCCCACAAGGAATATGGACTGTCGCGCGGATCGCATAGCGTCGCGGATCGCGCTGAAATAGTCGTCGGCGTCCACCAAGATTGCAAAATCGTCTGCTCGTGATAGTCGCCAGCAGTTGTCTCCGGGCCGGAACAATGACCCGTCAGGCATTCAGATCTCCTGTAAAGCATTCACACAGAACTTAAACCGCAGAGGTATTTTCAATCAATCCTCCCCGGGTGGGGCGCGAGATTATTCATGGCAGACCCAATCCAAAAAAGGGTGACGCACGTGATCGGGTTCCGGGAGTTTCGCTTGTGTCGACATAGGGATCAAATGTTTGCCTATAAGCGCGAAGGCAACACGCGGCTCAGGAGCGAGGATATCAGTGCGCCTTGCGAGTGTAGTGATGGAGATCGGATGACGGTCGCTCCACAGTTTTCGCGAAACGCATTTGCTGTCCCACGGCATGTGTGCTGCGCGTGGCCAACGTTCGAGAAGTAGGATCTCCTGAAGCTGTCGATGGTGTCGCGACGAAATAGTCGGCCCTGACGGTGCGCTGGAACCTCGACGCGGCGACAGGGTTATCAAAACAACGCCGTGGAGGCTCTCATGAATATCGACGACTTTGCCGACCAACGGCCGCTTTTTGTGCTTGAGAACCTTTTTCTCGGGATCACTACGCGGATGGGGCATCACTCTCAGCCGCTTGGGCAACCTCCAAAATCGCGTCACCGTGGAGGCGGCGGGCCGCTATGACGCATCGGCAAACACCATGGTAATAGAAGAGGCCTACTCTTTCGAAGACGGCCATCGTGATATTCTGACCTGGACAATTATCAACCGTGGCCAAGGCAGGTACGAGGGGCGCGAAACCCTCATTGGCGGCACGGCAGAAGGCACGCAGGCGGGGAACGGTTTTCACCGGAAATATCACCGCGAGGTCCCTGCCGCCGATGGCTCTAAGACCAAGTACACCTTCGATGACTGGTTCATTCCGCACGACGAGAACCACATGACGGCTCATGCATCTCTCACGAAGCTGGGCATAGAGTTCGCGACAATCAGCGCGTTCTACGAACGGGTATCCTGACGTGGCGCGCACCAGTACCGTCTCTGCTCTTCCCGTCTACACCGTTGGGCATTCGACATGCACGATCCCTCAGTTCGTCGAGTTGCTGCGGGCTGGCGATGTACGGGTGGTCGTGGATGTCCGTCGATTTCCCAGGTCGCGCTCGAACCCGCAGTTCAACGAAGATGCTCTTCCTGCAGAACTTGCTCCCTATCAGATCCGATATCGGCGGATTCCCGAACTCGGCGGCCTTCGCGGGAAGATGCCGGTGCCTGAGGAGGTGAACGCCTTTTGGGAGAACCGCAGTTTTCACAATTACGCCGATTATGCGCTGTCCGAGGAATTCGGAGCGGGCTTCGAGCAACTTCTCGGACTTTCGTCAGAAGAACGGGTGGCGATCATGTGCGCGGAAGCCGTGTGGTGGCGCTGCCACCGCCGTATCATTGCCGACTACCTCATCGCGGCAGGACGATCCGTTTTCCATTTGATGGGCGACCACGATGTGAAGCCCGCAACGCTCACCAAAACCGCCATTCCGGAACTCCGCGGCCTAAGCTATCCTATACAGCATTCGGTAAGAGAGGCGCCGCGTTCGGACCGATGATGGCGACAGAGGTTTTCCGCGACGGCGATTGCCTTTACTATGCGCCGGGTGGACCGTATCGGAGGCAACATGTTCATCAAGACGATCGAGCCCGACGAGGCGACAGGCGAGATCGCGGCGCTTTACGCCGCAGAGAAGGAGTCGATGGGCCGTGTGATGCAGGCGACCCAATGCTGGTCCGCTCGGCCTGACGTCATTCTTCCCGTGGAAAATCTCCTTCACCAAATCCGAGACGGCTTTTCACTCGGATTGTTGAATTTCCGGTTGATTACCTTCGTTTGTGCCAAACATGTGCCATCGAGCTACTGCTCCCACGTCTATTTCCGCAGCCTTTCGGGAGTGCTCGGCAGGGAGCAGACGCTCGCTGTCCGAAGGGACTACCGGACGGCGGGCCTGACTGCGCAACAGGTCGAAATGCTGGCATATGCCGAACAGATCACTCTCGACGCATCGAAGATAACCGAGGCGCACATCCAGCGTCTGCGCTCTGTCGGGCTTACGGATGTCAACATCGCAGATATCGCATTGGCGGCGTCCTTCCGCAGCTTCATGAGCCGCTACTTCGACGCCGTTGGCGCGACCGCTGAGCCGGAATTTCTGGATGACGATCCGACGGTGCGGGACGAGATGGTAGCGGTCAGAAAATAGCTGAGCAGAACGGAACTGCGCTTTTCGACCTTGGCATCGTCGGCCTTGGAGAGGTCGCTGCGGATGCATACCGAGGCTTGCCAGAAGAAACGGGCAACGATAATCGATAATATTCGGAAGGTCGCGCGCCACATTATGCGGGTGGCAAAGCAGAAACGGGAGGTGAGGACCGCCGTCATCGTTCCGTCGAGCGGGGATTATACCAGGCCCGCTGCCCGCTTTCCCTATACCGAGACACCCGATCAGATTGCCGCAGTTGAGGCGGGCTGGCCGATCTGGCTTCCGAACGCGTGACGGATCGGCTCGCATGCGATGCTCTTGCGCGTTGTGCCGTGTCGAAAAAACGGTTAGTCGGCGAGTCCGAGGACTGAAGCTGTCTAAGCCTGACTACGGTCGGCGGTAAATCGCGGACGAAGAGGCGTATGAGCCGGCAAAGGCCAGGTTGACTTAGCCTGATGGCTACTCAGCGGCCAGGCTCCCAGCCTCGTTCGCCAATGCGTCCGCGAACTTTCCCATCAGCCGCACGAGATCGTCGATTTCCGCCGGCTCCCAATTCGCAAAAACGCCAAGGGCGATCCTTTCGCGTGCAATATCGATCTTGTCGGTCATCGCCTTGCCCTTCGCCGTGACAACAACTTCATTTACGCGACGGTCAGCCGGGCTTTGCCTGCGTTCGGCAAGCCCGAGGCTCTCCAACTTCGCGACCTGCCGACTAACTGTGGTGTAGTCCCGCCCGACGCCGGCCGCCAATTCCACAATGCCGATCGGTCCCCGCCGCTCGATCCCGACAAGGAGCGGGAATAGAGCTCGATCTAGGGCGATTCCCGCCTCCCGAACGAGCGCCTCGTCACGCTGGGGCCGGTTCATGAGCGTGACGATGTCGATTAGCGAACCGTGCAGTTCACGAATTTTCTCGCTGATATGTGTAATATGCACATTATTCCTTGACGGCATGGCGCATCTCCTATTATGTGCATAATACACACATGGAGAACGGCATGACAAACGAATTCGAAGCAGATGTGCTCATCTGCGGCGCGGGAGCGGCTGGCCTGACGCTAGCAATAGACTTGGCGCGGCGAGGTGTCTCTTTCCGCTTGATCGAAAAGACGCGCGAACCGTTCCCGGGCTCGCGAGGCAAGGGGATTCAACCGAGGACGCAAGAGATCTTCGAGGATATCGGTATCCTCGATAAGATCGTCGCGGCCGGGGGCGTTTACCCAAGTATGCGAGAATATCGCGACGACGGCAGCTTCGTGGAGAGAGATTTTGGGGGGCGGGTTCAGGCGACACCCGCGGAGCCGTATCATATTCCGCTGATGATCCCGCAATTTCTGACGGAACAAATCATGCGGGACCGGCTGGCGGAACTGGGTGGGCGGGTTGAGTTCGGAAGCGAGTTGACGGGCTTTGAGCACGATGGCGACGGAGTTACGGCCCGTATTTCTGGTTCAGGCGGAGCGGAGACGGTTCGCGTACGCCATCTGATCGGCGCGGACGGAGGTCGCAGCTTCGTAAGACACGCACTTGGTATCGCGTTCCCCGGCAAAACCCTGGGCGTGCGAGCGATTGTCGCTGACGTTGGCCTGACCGGCCTAAGCCGTGATGTTTGGTGGCAGTTCAACACCGGTGACATGCAGCGGATGGTTGCCATCTGCCCGCTCATGGGTACCGATCTGTTCCAGATACAGGCGCCGGTCTCTGTGGATGGGGACCCGGACCTTTCAGCAAATGGTTTGGAAAAGCTGATCGTCGAGCGGACAGGCCGCAACGAGGTGAAGGTCCACGACGTCAGTTGGGCATCGGCCTACGCTATGAACGCCCGACTAGCCGACAGATACAGGGTCGATCGCGTCTTCTTGATGGGCGACGCTGCTCATATCCACCCGCCCACCGGCGGCCAGGGTCTCAATACCAGCGTTCAAGATGCCTACAATCTTGGCTGGAAGCTCGCGGCCGTGCTTTGTGGAGCCGGCGATAAACTTCTCGACACCTACGAGGCCGAGCGCCGTCCTGTGGCGGAGGAGGTTCTGGGTCTGTCTAGTCGACTGCTCGAAGCGGGAAAGAATGGCGAGATTCGTCGCGGGCGCGAGGTGCAGCAACTCGACATCGGATATCCGCAATCGCCCCTCGCGTTGCGCGCCGCAAGCCGCGACAGAGGTCTGCAGGCGGGCGATCGCGCACCGGACGCGCCCATTAAGGGGGCAGGAGGACAGCCTTCGCGGCTTTTCGGGTTGTTCATCGGGCCGCATTGGACGCTGCTCGTAAACGGAGAATGGAGCGTGGCATCGCGGCCGGGATTGCATATCCACCGCCTCGGCCAGCGCGGTGACGTGCTCGATGCGTTCGGTCATCTCCGAGCCGCGTACGGATTGGAGGCGGATGAGTGCGTCCTCATCAGACCAGACGGCTATGTCGGTGCAATTCTGGCTTTTGACGCGGAAGGCGTGGCGCAACTGGAAGCCTATCTCGAACGCGTGGGCTTGCCGTCACGCGAGGCCGTATAGGGAGGATGGAATATGACGACCAAACCGCAATTCGACATCAGTCCATCCAAGCCGCTCGATTGGCGGATCATCCTTCCTGTCTTCGCAATCGTTTGCGCGAACGCCGCCGGCACCGCTTCCGTTTTGCCGGTTCTGCCCTTTCATGTCCGTGCAATGGGCGGCACACCGCTTGTTCTAGGAATGGTCATCGCCGCCGAGGCAATTGGCCAATTCGCCTCTGCTCCTGCTCTTGGGCAGCTCTCGGATCGCTTCGGCCGCAAGCATGTCCTGCTGACGAGCCAGTGCGTTGCGGCGGTGAGCCTCGCTCTGCTTGCTGCCGCGCCAAGCGTGGCGTTCATCCTCGTCGCTCGTGCACTCTTCGGACTAACCTCGGGCAATATCTCTGTCACTGCGGCCTATATTGCGGACCATACCGATTCCGCAAATCGCAGGCCGGCCATGGGCATCCTCATGGGTGGCGCAGGCCTCGGCGGGATTGTTGGCGCGGGGCTTTCAGGCATTCTCTCCGACATATCATTGACGATGCCCGTACTCGCGGCGCTGGGGCTGGTGGTCGCCTCCCTTGTCATTGCATCTCTTTGCTTGGATGGAGGACGTCCAACAAAGACTGCAAAAGAGCAGCCGCACAGCGAAAACATATCGTTCCGCGCAATCCTCGCGTCGCCTGTCGTCCGTGCTCTCGTCATCGTCATGCTATGCCACTTCTTCGCCTATGGGACATACATTTCGCAATTGCCCGTCTTCCTCACGGAGACGTTTCAATGGAATGGGCGTGTGTTCGGGGCGAAGGAATTGAGCTATCTCATCATGATGGACGGTGCGGTCAACGTCGTTGCCCAGGTGTTCCTCCTCGGCTGGCTTGGCAAACACTTCACCGAACGGAACCTCATTCTTCTGATATTCCTTCTGATCTGCTTGGGGTTCATCACCGCCGGTATCGCTAGCAGTATACCGGTGCTGATTGTCGCGGTTCTGTGCGTCAGCACAGGCGATGCTCTTGCAAAGCCAACATATCTTGCCGCGCTATCTATCCATGTCCCATCCGAGCGGCAGGGCGTCGTTCTGGGCGCCGCACAGTCCCTGCTCGCGGTGACAGATATTGTCGCACCGGTCCTCGGTGGGTTCATCCTTGGATACGCGCTCTATAGTCTGTGGATTGGCATTGCCGTAGCCGTTGCAATCGTCGGCGCGCTCATAGCGGCGACCCGGCTTCCGCGTCAGGGCGGCGCTGAAGCGTGACGATGCGCTCCGTGCCCTGTTCCTGCGGGATTTGCGCAAATCTCATTGCGCTATGCCTTGTTCTCTTTCTCAGCGGGTGTACGGCACCCGCTCGCCCGACATACACCGCATCGGAAGCCGGGCGGGCACAAATCGCGGGCTTTGAAAATATAAGGGCTCATGTCGATGATCCCCAGCCCTCGGGGTCAGTGCACGCCTCCTGGCGCCCCGTTGTCAGTAAACAAAAGCCGGTCATGCTTGCCATATCGGGCGGTGGCGCTGGAGGCGCATTTTCCGTCGGAATTCTTTCCGCCTGGAGCGAACTTGGCAACCGACCACGCTTCCAGGTGGTCACCGGCGTGAGCACGGGCGCCCTGATTGCGCCGTTTGCATTCTTGGGCTCCGCCTATGATGCGCAGCTGAGACGCCTCTATCTTTCCAATGAAGCTCGCAGTCTTGTCGACATCGACTGGAGAGGGCTTGGCCTTCTCTCAGCAAGCCTCCTTCAGGGGGATGCTCTTCGAAAGATGGTCGAAGACAACATTACCGATGAAATCCTGCGCGAAATCGCGCGCGAACATCAAGCGGGACGCCGTCTCCTGGTGATGACCACAAACCTCGACACGCAGCGGGCCGTCGTCTGGAACATAGGCGCCATCGCGGATAGCGATAGCCAGGATGCTCTCGCCCTTGTGCGCCAGATACTGATCGCATCAGCAAGCGTTCCCGGCATCTTTCCGCCAGTTTCTATCCGGACGGTGGTGGATGGCAGGCAGATTCGTGAACTGCACTCCGACGGAGGCAGCTCGTCGCAGTTTCTGACATTGCCCGAACATCTGTTCGTCGCATCGGGTCAGGCACGCAACGAGAACCTGCACATCTATGTGATCATCAACAACGCGCTCATTCCGGAGTTTTCGATGTCACCTGAAAGGGCGTTGCCAATTATGGCACGAGCATACGCGATCCTCCTCAAGTCACAAACGAAGCAAGGGTTGATCGCCCTTTACAACTATGGGCGGAGATCCGCCATTAATCTCAATATCGCTTCGATCGATGAACAGGTGCCCTATTCCATGACCGACCCGCTGAACGGGAGCTACATGCGCACGGTGTATGACATCGGCTATCGAAATACGGTCGAAGGCCGTGTCTGGGCGCAGCAGCCGAAGTTTCCACGCTCACAACGACACGAAGCAAACCGGGGAAGTCGGCATTCGTGTTCAGATGTTGCCGGGACATGTGGGTCTGTTAGATGAACAGCCAGATCAGTTCACTGTCGTCAGTCACCGCGAGATCAGCGGTTCGGCTCATTTCGATAGCTTTTGCCCATCAGGTGAAGCACGCCGCGCTCATCCCAGTAATTAGCAATTGTGTAAAATCGAACGTAGTCACATTGCACCAAACGATGAGAAGGATGGTTCGACCATAGCTGTGCATTAGGATAATGAGCAGGTTTGGCGGAATAGGTGACATCCGCGCGGAACGCGGTCATATTTTTGGCGCTGCGCGTATCGCGATCCAGTTCTTGAATCGACTAATTCGGCTTTGGATCGGCAAGGACATGATCGTTGCTTAAATCGGTTTCTGCATTTGTGATCTCCCTAGCTTTTACGCTTAACAGCGTAAAAGCAGCAGAGCTGTCTATCATCACCTCCTATCCGCCGTCCTTCTACGAGCCGTTCCAGCGGGCCTTCGAGGCGCGCAATCCGGATGTGCGTGTCACGGTCGTCCAGCGCAACACGGGCAGCGCGAGCCGTTTCATCCTCGAGAAGCCCGAGGTCGCGGCGGATATCTTCTGGGCTTCGGCGACGGATGCCTTCGAACTTCTCAAGCGCAACGGAGCCTTAAGGGCGATCCGCCCGCGCCAGACCGGTGCGCCGGAACGCATTCTCGGTTATACGGTCAACGATCCCGATGGCTTCTATCTCGGTTTCGCGCTGTCGGGCTACGGGCTCGTCTACAATGCGGCCTATCTCGCGCAATATGGCCTGCCGGCGCCGCAGAACTGGCAGGATCTGCTGAAACCCGTCTATGCCGGTCATATCGGTATCACCTCGCCCTCCCGTTCCGGCACCACGCATCTCATCGTGGAAGCCTTGCTGCAGGCCTATGGCTGGGAGCGGGGATGGGCGCTGCTGTCGGAGATCGGCGGTAATCTCTCAACCGTCACGGCGCGCAGCTTCGGCGTCGCCTCGGGCGTGGCGCAACGCCGTTTCGGCATCGGTGTCACCATCGATTTCCTGGCGAAGGCGCCGGATGTCGCTGGTAGCGAGAATGTCTTCGCGCTGACGCCGGACCCGATCTACGTGCCGGCCAACATCGCCATTCTCTCGCGGGCGCGCAACGGAGAAGCGGCCGAGCGCTTCGTCGATTTCCTGTTTTCCGCGGAAGGGCAGGGCATCCTGCTGCGGCCGGCCATCGGGCGCATTCCCGTGCGCGCGGAGCTGAATGCTGGCCTGCTGCCGCCCGAAAGCACGGGCGGCCTGCTTGCCGCCAAAGGATTCGATGCGCGCCTTTCGGCCGAGCGCTACGGCATCGTCAACCTGATCTTCGATGACTACATCGTTCGTCGGCGGGCGATGCTCGTCCGCCTCTGGGCGCGGCTGCGGCAATTCGAAGGAGAGGCGACGGGCGACGCCGCGCGGCAAAGCACGCTGGCGACCGTGCGCCGGCTGCTGGGCACGCCGCCGCTGTCGGCCGGCGACGTCGAGAAACTGGCCGATGACCTGAAGGGCGAATGGCCGCGGGGCATTGCCCGCACGGCGGCGCAGCAGACCGTCGCGCGCGACATAAGGGGCGTCGTGGAGCAGAATCTTGCCCGGGCGGAAAGCCTGCTGGTGACGATCTCGACCCCGCCCGGCCGGCGATGGTAGAAGCCGGCGCGATGGAGACCCATGATGCATCACGACGGAAGGGGCCGAGGCGCTGGCGCTTCGGCATCGGCGCGCGCCTCGGCGCGGCCTTCGTCGCGATCGTTGGCCTTGCCGTCGGCGCTAGCCTCGTCGGCTGGCTTTCCTACCGGGAACTCTCGGGCGAGCTTTCGCGCATTGCCGAGGTGCAAATGCCGCAGCTTGCCTTCGCGTCGCGGCTCTCCAAGGCGGGGGCGGATATCGGCTCGGTCACGGCGGCGCTGACCGGTGCGGAGACGCGGACGGAATATGACGAGACCCGCCGCATCTATGCCGAACGGCTCGCGGCCGTGCAGGCATTGCTGGAGGACAACGAGGCCGAACCTTCCGTGCAGAAGCTTCTGCCGCTGGCCGCCTCGATCAATGGCAACCTCGCCCGGATCGATCTGGCGGCCGGCAAGCGCTTCACGTTGGCCGAGGCCATGCGCGCGGATGTCGACGAACTGCGCTGGGTGCAGGCCGACCTGATCGAGGAGGCCGATCCGCTGGTCGACGACATCCGCTTCAACATCGAGGCGGAAACGCGCAACGGCCGCAGCGCGGCCGCGCTCGGCGAGCAGCGGCGCAGCGAGGCGCTTTTGACCGTGGTCTCGCAAGCCAATCTCGCCACCGGTTTGATCGCCCGGCTCGTCAGCAGCGCGACGGCGGAGGAGGTGCAGGAGGCCAATGCCTTTCTCGGTGACAGCGCGGACGAACTGGCCGCGCGCCTTGCGACGCTGGAGGGCTGGCCCGACAGCCTGACGGTGCGCCAGCTTGCCCGGCGCATCCTGCAGCAATCCGATCCCGCGACGGGCACGCCCAACCGCAAGCGCTCCGAAATGCGCGAGGCGGAGCGGCTCGGCGAATTGGCGAAGGAGAACGGCCGGCTGGTGGCCGCGCTCGGCCAGCGTATCGAGGCGGAGGTCGTGGCCATCGAGGCGAGCGCCGGCGCGGCGGCGCAGCGGGCGGCGGCGGCCATCGATCTCGGGCGAAAGCTGCTTGCGGCCATCGCCGTGCTGGCCGTCGTGCTCGCCATCGTCATCGGCGTCTTCTACGTGCATCGCAGCCTGCTCCGGCGCATCGACCAGCTGGCCCATGCCGCGACGGCGATCAGCGAGGGCAACCCGGCAGCGCCCATCCCCTCGGGCGGCGGCGACGAACTGGCGGACCTTGCCCGCGCGCTCACCCTTTTCCGCCAGACACGCGACGAGCTTGTGCAGTCGGCAAAGCTCGCGGCGCTCGGCCAGATGGCGGCCGGCATCGGCCACGAGCTGAACCAGCCATTGGCGGCGATCCGCGCCCATATCCACAGCGGCTCCACGCTGATCGCCCGCGGCAACAGCGAGCAGGCGTTGAACAACCTCGAAAAAATCCGCGCGCTGACGGCGCGCATGGCCGGGCAGATCAGCCATATCCGCCGCTTCGCGCGCCGGCCGGATGCGAAACTGCAGCCGGTCGATCTTGCCGCCGTGGTGCACGAGGCGCTGAGCCTGCTCGAACACCGTTTCGAGGAAGAGGGCGTGACGCTGCGGCTTGCCTTGCCGCCCGGTCTGCCGCAGATCATGGCCGAGCCGGTGCGTCTGGAGCAGGTCGTGGTGAACCTTGTCGCCAATGCGCTCGATGCCGTGGCGGAGCGATCCGAACGGGTGGTGACGGTGATGGCGGAGGCGAGCGGCGAGGGGGCGAGCCTGATCGTCGGCGATACCGGCGCGGGTATTGCCGCTGCGGATCGCGATGCGGTCTTCGATCCTTTCTTCACCACCAAGCCAGTCGGTGCGGGCCTCGGGCTCGGCCTTTCCATTTCCTACAACATCATCAAGGATTTCGGCGCGGATATCGCCGTGCTGGAGACCGGACCTAGCGGCACGCGCTTCATCGTGTCCCTGAAAGGAGCGGCATGACCGCATCGACAGACATCATCCTCGTCGACGACGACGCCAATGTGCTCGACGCCTGTCGCGAACTGCTGGAGATCGAGGGGTTTCGCGTTTCCGCGCATGGGTCTGTCGCCGCCGCGCTTGCGGGACTTGCGGCCGATAGCGAGGCGGTCGTCGTCTCCGACGTGCGCATGCCCCGGCAGGACGGTTTCGACCTAATTGCCGCCGTGCAGGCGATCGACAGGGAGATTCCGATCGTGCTGATGACCGGTCACGGCGATATCCCCATGGCGCTGCGCGCGATGCGCGATGGCGTCTGGGATTTTCTGGAAAAGCCGGCCGATCCGGTGCATCTCATCGAGACCGTGCGCCGCGCGCGCGATCATCGCCGCCTGCTCGTCGAGAACCGGCGCTTGCGTCTTTCCATCGCGGCCGATGGCTGGGAGGCGCGGTTGATCGGTCATTCCGTGCCGATGGTGACGCTGCGCGAGCGGCTGAAGCGCATCGCGGGCGCGGCGACCGATATTCTCGTGCTCGGCGAGACCGGCACGGGCAAGGAGGTGACGGCGCGGGCGCTGCATGATTTCAGCGGGCGCAAGGGCCGCTTCGTCGCCGTCAATTGCGGCGCGATCCCGGAGACCATGCTGGAATCGGAACTGTTCGGCCATGAGGCCGGCGCCTTCACCGGGGCGAAGGACAAGCGCATCGGCAAGATCGAGCATGCTGATGGCGGCACGCTCTTTCTCGACGAGATCGAATCCATGCCGCTGCCGGCGCAGGTCCGGCTGCTGCGCGTGCTGCAGGAGCGCGTCATCGAGCGGCTCGGCTCGAATGACGAGGTGGCGGTCGATCTTCAGGTCGTCGCGGCGACGAAGGCGGACCTGCACCAGCTTGCCCGGCAGGGCAAATTCCGCGAAGACCTCGCCTATCGGCTCGACATCGCCCGCGTCGAGCTTCCCGCGCTTTCGGCGCGCCGGGGGGACGTGGCCCTGCTCTTCCGCCACTTCCTCGACCTTGCCGCCCGTCGTCAGGGCCGTGCGGCCCCGCATGTTGATGCGGTCTTTCTGGCCGATCTCGACCGCCGCAACTGGCCCGGCAATGTGCGCGAGCTGCGCAACGTCGCCGAACGTCATGTGCTCGGCCTCGAAGAGCTGCCGGCCGGCGGCGGCGCGGCCGGCGAGACGCTGGAGGCGCGCATGGATCGGGTGGAGCGGGCAATCCTCGTCGACAGCCTTGCCGAGCAGGATGGCCGCATCGGCGCGACCGCCGAGATGCTCGGCATCTCGCGCAAGACGCTGTACCTGAAGATGCGCAAGCACGGTCTCGGCGGCGACGAGGAGGTCTGACGTTACCGTTTCGACCCCGGAAAAGAGGGCCGATGTTACCTTTCTTTCCCATTTTTCGCGCGGGAATGCTGGAAAGCCGGCATTTTCGAAACTGGCACGGGCCTTGCTGATATCCCGATGACCGCCGGAAAGCCGGCGGGCCATTGGGAGGAAACCATATGCTCAAGACCATTGCCGCGGCGATGCTGATGTCCGCTGCCGTTCTTTCGACCGTCCACGCGCAGGACGGCGGAAAAGTCACCGTCATCACGTCCTTCTCCAAGGACGTCACCGATCCCTTCAAGGCCGGCTTCGAGGCCGCCAATCCCGGTTATACGCTCGACGTGCAGAACAAGAGCACGAGTTCGGGCGTCAAGTTCGTCGACGAGACGAAGGGCAACAACCAGGTCGACCTGTTCTGGGCCTCCGCGCCGGACGCCTTCGAGAACCTGAAGAGCCGCGACCTGCTCGCCCGCTTCACGCCCTCCGTCACGGGCCTGCCGGAAAAGGTCGGCTCCTATCCGGTCAACGATCCGCAGGGCTACTATTTCGGCTTTGCCGCGTCCGGCTACGGCATCATGTCGAACGACCGCTATCTGGAAGCCAACAACCTGCCGAAGCCGACGGAGTGGAGCGATCTCCTGAAGCCGGAATACCATGACCATATCGCCATTGCCGCCCCCTCGCGCTCGGGCACGACGCACCTCACTATCGAAACCATCCTTCAGGGCGAGGGCTGGGAAAAGGGCTGGGCGACGCTGACCGGCATCGGCGGCAATCTCCAGCAGGTCACGGAGCGCTCCTTCGGCGTGCCGGATGCGGTCAATTCCGGCCAGACGGGCATCGGCATCGTCATCGACTTCTTCGCCTTCTCCGCCAAGGCGAGCGGCTTCCCGGTCTCGTTCAGCTATCCCTCGATCACGACGGTCGTGCCGGCCAATGTCGGCATCATCGCCAACGCGCCGAACCAGAAGGGCGCGGAAGCCTTCGTGAACTACCTGCTGTCTGAAAAGGGTCAGGCCGTCCTGCTTGAGCCGGCGATCCGCCGCCTGCCGATCAACCCGGCGCTCTACAAGGATGCCCCGGAAGGCTTCCCGAATCCCTTCGAGGATCCGCGCTTCCAGTCGATGATCACCTTCGATTCCGATGTCTCCAAGCAGCGCACGGATGTCGTCGACGCCCTCTACGACCAGCTCATCACCTTCCAGCTCGACAACCTGCGCGATGCGACGAAGGCGATCCATGCGGCCGAGAAGGCGCTGGCGAGCAATGACCAGGCCGAAGCGCGCGCGCTGATCACTGAGGCCCATGGCCTGATGGCCCGCATGCCGGTTTCGGCCGAAGAGGCGGCCACGGACGAGATGCGCGCGGCCTTCACCGGCGGCGAGGAAAAGACGGCGCGTCAGGCCGAACTGGAACAGGTCTGGGCGGCCTTCGCGAGCGAGAAATACGCCGCCGCCAAGTCCAAGGCAGAACAGGCGCTCGACCTGATCGACTGATCGTTTCGGGCCGCCCGGTCTTTCCGGGCGGCTTCTCCCCAGTCCTGTCTTCGCTCCCCTGGCGCCGCTCGGCCGCCGGGCCGGCCGATCTCATTCCGGAGACTGCCTCATGGCTTTCGCACTTTCATCCCTTCCTGCCCGGCGCATCACGGCGCGGCCCGGACAGGTTCTGGCGGTGACGCTGATCGCGCTGTTTCTCGCGATCTTCCTCGTCATTCCCGCCGGAACGGTGATCTACACCGCCTTCACGGAGAAGGGCACCGGCGCGCTGACCGCCGTGAACTTCGTCGATTTCTTCAACACCGATCTCTTCCGCCGCTCCTTCTTCAATTCGGTCTATGTCTCGGCCATGTCCGTGGTCTGGGCGAGCGCCATCGCGCTGCCGCTCGCGGTGCTGACCACGCGCTTCGAGTTTCGCGGCTCGCTGATCATCCAGACTCTCGGCTTCGTGCCGCTCATCATGCCGCCCTTCGTCGGCGCGGTGGCCATGCAGCTGCTCTTCGGCCGCAACGGCACGGTCAACCTGCTGCTCAACGACTGGTTCGGCATCCGCATTCCCTTCATGGAGGGGCTGAACGGCGTCATCTTCGTGCAGTCGCTACACTATTTCCCCTTCATCCTCATCAATCTCTCCACCAGCCTGCGCAACATTGACCGGTCCATGGAGGAGGCGGCGCAGAATCTCGGCTCGTCCGGCATGCGCCTCTTCCGCCGCATCGTCTTCCCGCTCGCCATGCCCGGCTATCTCGCGGGCGCCTCGCTCGTCTTCGTCAAGGTCTTCGACGATCTCGCGACGCCGCTTCTGCTCAACGTCAAGGACATGCTGGCGCCGCAGGCCTATCTGCGCGTCACCTCCGTCGGCCTGACGGACCCGATGGGCTACGTCATCTCCGTCATCCTCATCGTCGTCTCGATCTTCGCCATGTGGCTGTCGGCTGTCGCCATGCGCGGCAAGGACTATTCTACCACCCAGCGCGGCGGCGGCGGTCTGTCGCGGCGCAAGCTCAGCCTCGGTGAAAGCATGCTCGCCTATGGCGTCGTCGGCCTCATCCTGCTGCTGGTGCTCTCGCCGCATATCGGCCTGCTCATGCTGTCCTTCGCCACGGTCTGGTCCTTCAGCCCGCTGCCGGACGCCATGACGCTCGCCCATTACGGCCGGGTCTTCGGCGAAAGCTCGATCTACATCAAGAACACGCTGATCTACGCGACGCTCGCCGGCCTCATAGATGTGGTCGTCGGCGGCGCCATTGCCTATCTCGTGCTGCGCACCAAGATTATCGGCCGCCGCTGGCTCGACTGGGCGGCGACCTCGGCGCTTGCCATTCCCGGCGTCGTGCTCGGCATCGGCTACCTGCGCACCTTCTACGGCGTCTCGCTGCCGGATGGCACGCCGCTCGCTACGCTCTGGATCATGGTCGTGCTGGCGCTCGCCATCCGCCGCCTGCCCTATGCGCTGCGCGCCTGCTACGCGGCTCTGCAGCAGGTGTCGGAATCGCTGGAGGAAGCGGCGGAAAACCTTGGTGCGACCAAGCAGCGGACCATCCGCCGCATCGTGCTGCCGCTGATGACGGGCGGGCTTCTGGCCGGCTTTGTCACCAGCTTCTCCACCGCCGCCGTCGAGCTTTCCGCCACGCTGATGCTCATCCAGAGCAATTCCGACGCGCCGCTCGCCTACGGCCTCTACGTCTTCATGCAGTCGCCGGCCGGTCGCGGCCCCGGTGCTGCCCTCGGCGTCATCGCGGTCGTCATGGTCGCGCTGTGCACGCTCTTGTCCCACTACGTCATCGAGCGCCGCCAGAAGGCGCTCGGCATCGGCAAATGATCCGGGAGGAACGGACTATGACCATCAATATCGACAAGGCTAGCCTCAGGGAAAGCCCCGCCAAGGCCATCAGCATTCGCGATGTGAATCTCTATTACGGTCAGCTGCATGTGCTGAAGGACATCAATCTCGAGATCCGGCCCGGCGAGTTCTTCGCCTTCCTCGGCCCGTCGGGCTGCGGGAAGACAACCTTGTTGCGTCTCATTGCCGGCTTCAATCAGGCGCAGAACGGCGCGGTCGTCGTCGGCGGCGAGGATGTGCTCGACATGCCGCCGTGGAAGCGGGACATCGGCATGGTGTTCCAGTCCTACGCGCTCTGGCCGCACATGACGGTGGCGCGCAACGTCGCCTTCGGTCTGGAGGAGCGGCGCCTGCCGCGCGCCGAGGTGGAAAAGCGCGTGGCGGCGGCCCTTGCGCTCGTCGGCCTGTCGCATCTTGCCGACCGGCGACCCTCGCAGCTTTCCGGCGGCCAGCAGCAGCGCGTGGCGCTCGCCCGCACCATCGCCATCGAACCCAAGGTGCTGCTGCTCGACGAGCCGCTGTCGAATCTCGATGCGAAGATGCGCGTCGAGGTGCGACGGGAGCTGCGTGAGCTCCAGCAGCGCCTGAAGCTCACCACCATCTTCGTCACCCACGATCAGGAGGAGGCGAACACGGTCTGCGACCGCATTGCCGTCTTCAACGAAGGCCGCATCCAGCAGGTCGGCACGCCGATGCATCTCTATGAGAAGCCGGCCAACCTCTTCGTCGCCAACTTCCTCGGCACGGCCAATATTCTGGAAGGCAGCGTGAAGGGCGAGGGTGCGGCACGCAGCTTCGAGGTTGCCGGCGGCGGTAGCATTCCGGTGCCGGCGGGCGTCGAGGTGCCGGCGGGGGCAAAACTCGTCTTCCGCCCGCAATATGCGACGATCGGTTCGGTGGAAGCCGATGCCGTCCCGCTTTCCGGCGCCATCACGCATCGCGAATTCCTCGGCGCGACGGTGCGCTACGGCGTGGAGGTCGGCACGGCGACGGTGCTGGTCGACGCGCCCTTCCATTCCGGCGACGGCCTGCTTGAGCCCGGCAGCAGCACCGTGCTCGGCATCAAGCCGGCCTCGGCGCTGTGGCTCGCCGACTGACAAATCGACAGATCCCCTTCGCCGCCCCGGCGGCGAAGGTTTTCCCATCAAAGGCCTGAAGACATGACTGAAACCCTGCCCACCCTCCTCGTCATCCGCCACGGGGAGACCCAATGGAACGTTGCCGGCCGCCTGCAAGGAAGCCGCGACACGCCACTGACCGTCAATGGTGTTCGCCAGGCGCAGGCCGTGGCCGTGCGGCTTTCGGAAACCGTGGCGGACCTGACGGACGCCGCCTTCTGGGTCAGTCCTCTCGGTCGCGCCCGGCAGACGGCCTCCATCCTTGCCGATATCTGGTCGCTGCCCTTCGAGCGCTTCGGTGAAACACCGCTACTGGCCGAGCGCTGCTACGGCGTTTGGGAAGGGCGCCTGCATGGCGAGATCGAGCGGGATCTGCCCGAGCAATACGATGCCCATGCCGCCGACCCTTGGGACTACGCCATGCCCGGCGGCGAGAGCCGCACGGCGCTGGCCGAACGGCTGCGGACTTGGCTGCGCTCCCTCGACCAGACCCGCCCCCATGTCGCCGTCACCCATAGCGGCTGCCTGCGCGCCCTGCGCGGCATCTACACGCGGGCCTCCCCTGCCGCAATTTTGGCCTTTCGCGAGCCGCAGACCTCGGCGTTTCTTCTGAGCGAAAGTACGGAACAAATGCTCGGTGTGCCAAGGGCAACGCTTAGTGCATTCGGCTGTGAGGGCGAGGGGCGAACCGTGTGGATTTAACAGTAGCAAGGCCTACACGGCGGGCGGACGAAAACTGGGCCAGCGGGACGTATTTTAGGGTCTGTCAGTGCTAATCGTAATCGAGATGAGATTCCCTCGGTTTTGAATAAGTGATTCAAGATCATTGCTGGATTGGAGGCCAGAAATGATGGCGCAATCTCTTTATCTTGATTTGCGAACGCGCATTGCAGCCGCGTCGAAGGGTGGCATGACAGTTCGCGCCGCATCGGAACGGTTCGGGTATCAGCTGCAACAGCCGTCCGTATGGGCAACTGGACCGGTCTGGTAGAGGCCTGACGCAGGCAAAGATCGGCGGCTATGTCAAACCGACATTGATGGGCGCTGCGGCTGATGTCGCACGCCAGCGGCTCCAGACCAAGTCCGACTGGACGGTGCGTGAGTTATCGACGGAGCTGGCTCGGCTCGTCGTTAGCTATCTGGTTCTCCGCGCGCGGCCGTGCCGCCGAATGGTCAAGGGCCGCCACTCCTTGATGTCCGTGCCGTTTCTCTCATCCTCCAGCTTGGCAAATGGGTGAGCGCGCTGTAATGGTCACAGGCATGATGAACCGGCCGACTAATCTCGCTGCAAGCTGGTGGCGCGCTTTCTAAGCGCGGCCCGTCATCTCATCTTGACCTTGGCCGCTGTTTTGGCGGCTTGGTTTATCCGATCAGAAACCATCCGACTGAGGCAGCGGCTCTTTTACAAAAGGGCTTTGGCAATGACCTCGAACTCCAATCTTCGCTCCGTAATCTTGACTGGCGACCGCACAACCGGGCCTTTGCATCTTGGACACTATGTCGGCTCGCTCCGTAATCGGGTCGCGCTCCAGCATGACCATCGACAATATCTGCTGTTGGCTGATAATCAGGCGCTTACAGACAATGCTCATGATCCCGAGAAGGTGCGGCGCAACGTCATGGAAGTGACGTTAGATTATTTGGCCGTTGGCGTTGACCCTGCGATCTCGACGATATGCGTGCAGTCGGCACTCCCTGCATTGGCCGAATTGACATTGCTCTACCTGAACTTCGTCACGGTGGCCCGGCTGGAACGGAATCCCACGATCAAGGATGAAATTCAGGTGCGCGGTTTCGGGCGCGACATACCCGCCGGCTTCCTGTGCTATCCGGTTTCGCAAGCTGCCGACATAACCGCCTTTAAGGCGACGCTCGTTCCGGTGGGTGAGGACCAGGCACCGCTTATCGAACAGACCAACGAGATTGTGCGCCGCCTGAATCGCCAGTCCGGCAAGGCAGTGCTTCAGAGGCCCGCGCGCTTATTCCGATCGTGTTCCCGGACGTGGTGTAGCTTGGACGACCACGGCTCATCCCGGAGGGCCGGATGAGTATCAGCTTGCTGCTGGCAAGCTGATCAGCGGATCATCGCTCATTGTGGCGATGGTTTCCAGTGTCATGTAGCGGGACCGCTGGACGGCCCATTCATCGTTCTGTTCGAGGAGCAAGGCACCCACCAGTCTGACGATGGCATCGTCGTTAGGGAAGATGCCGACGACCTCTGTCCGCCGCTTGATCTCGCCGTTGAGACGCTCGATCGGGTTTGTCGAATGAAGCTTGGCCCAATGCTGTTTGGGAAAGGTCATGTAGGCGAGCACATCCTGTTCGGCACTATCCATCAGCGTGGCGAGTTTCGGCACCTTCGGCCTGATCTGGTCGGCGACGTTGCGCCACTGAGTGCTGGCAGCCTCCTCTGTGTCTTGGGCGAAGGCCGTGGCGATGAAGGCGGAGACGACGCGCCGACCGCTCTTTCCGGCATGGGCGAGCGCATTGCGCATGAAGTGAACACGGCACCTCTGCCAGGTCGCGGAGAGCACCTTCGATACTGCGGCCTTGATGCCCTCATGCGCATCGGAGACGACGAGCTTGACGCCGCGCAGTCCCCGTCTGGACAGCTTTCGAAGAAACTCAGTCCAGATCGCCTCGGCCTCGGACGTGCCGATTTCCATGCCGAGCACCTCGCGTCGGCCGTCGGTGTTCACACCTACTGCGATGATGACAGCGACAGAGACGATTCGCCCGCCGCGCCGGACCTTGAGGTAGGTCGCATCGATCCAAAGGTAGGGCCATTCCCCTTCGATGGGCCTGTCGAGAAAGGCCTTCACCTTCTCGTCGATCTCCTCGCAGAGCCGCGACACCTGGCTCTTGGAGATGCCCGACATGCCCATGGCCTTGACGAGATCATCGACGGATCGGGTTGACACACCTTGGATGTAGGCCTCCTGGATCACCGCCGTCAGGGCCTTCTCTGCCATGCGGCGTGGTTCGAGAAAGCTCGGGAAATAGCTGCCGGTGCGAAGCTTCGGAATGCGCAGCTCGACGGTGCCAGCCCGTGTCTCCCAGTCCCGATCGCGGTAACCGTTGCGCTGGGCAAGTCGGA
This sequence comes from Shinella sp. G-2, assembly GCF_050172695.1. Classification (NCBI taxonomy): domain Bacteria; kingdom Pseudomonadati; phylum Pseudomonadota; class Alphaproteobacteria; order Hyphomicrobiales; family Rhizobiaceae; genus Shinella; species Shinella sp. G-2. The sequence goes on from NZ_JBBEYH010000007.1 coordinate 206,760, forward strand.
AGCCGTTCTTCTCGCCATAACCCGCGCCCGTCTTTGTGCCGACCTCCAGCGCCATCAACTTCTCGGCAGCAAAGCCGATCATCTCCCGCAGCAAATCGGCGTCGGCGCTCTTCTCAACGAGTGAGCGCAAGTTCATCATGTCGTCGGTCATCGGTGGTGTCCCTCAGGTTGGCTCTAAGCAACCCGACCCTACCGGAAATCACCGATGGCTATGAATTCCAGCTACACCACTCCATGGGACACGATCGGGCCATAGGCGAGACCAGCGCAGCGCTCTTTCCACGCTTGGCGCTTGCGGCAATGTCGGCGAGCACGAAGAATTTGCGCCGCGAGTGAGCCCAGCAAAGTGCCTTCGTCAGGGAACCGGGATCGCGGTCTACCTTGAACAGCGGATTGTAGCCGCCATAGGCGTCCGCCTGCAGAATGCCGGTGAAGGAAACATACCGCCAGCCGAGGCTGAAGCACGCTACTACGCCACGCTGGACGAACCAGCCATGGCCGCAAAACTCAGACCAAATGGCCTGCGGCCCGCTGCGGTTCATACCCGAACATACTTTGACTGCTAAGCGCACTAGGGGACGCTCGTTTTTTCCAAACAAGAAGCGTCTCCAGCCTAGAAATTTGATGCTAAGCCAACATCGTTTTTATGGAAATGCCCTGCGCGATGACAGCATCATACTGGTTTCCGTCATCTTTATTCCAGAAATTCTTGATATCGCGCGAAGTGTAAGGTCGAAATGTGTCAGCGTATCAGCCTCCAAAATTGCTATTGAGTCCCACTGCCCACTTGTTGAATAGAGATCCACCACCTCAGTGATTTTGTTGAGCTCCCTGACCACGTGATCGGACTTTGTTCCTTCGATCTTCACCAGCATAATGGCACGGATCATCCGACTCTGCACTCCAGAACCCAGCGTGATCGTGAAGCTCTCAATGATGCCATTCGCCAGCAAGCGCTCGAGCCTAGAACGGGCTGTCACGCGGGAGATGCCCAGCTTCTGGGCGATGCTGGCTATGGGTTCCCGACCATTATGGCGCAGCAGGCTCAGCAGTCTTCTGTCGATGCTATCCAGTTCGACCATCTAGCGTTTCCATTTTGGATACTTTCCCTCAAATTGTTGCCAAACCTCTCACTTTGTACAGTCGAGCTTTCGGCATATCGTCCATTGGACCCTAACGGGAATAGTTGGCTCGCCCAACCGAAATTGTGAATCTTCTTATCGAGAGCAGGCACCGATGTTAGACACAGTCGCAAGTGAATTGAAATCCGGCCACAACGGCGGAACCTTCGGCATGTCCGCCTATGGCGGCGCAGGCTGGGTACAGCGCAAGGGCAGCCATGTCGAAGAATTCGGCTCGATCTGGAGCGGCTACCGGGTGGATTCCGAATGGCGCCGTCTGAAGGCCGTTCTCGTCCACGCACCCGGCACGGAGCTTGCCGATAGCGTCAGCGACCCGCAGGCCGCCTTGATGCTCGAACCGCTCGACCTGAAGCTGGCGAGCGAGCAGCACGCTGCCATGTGTCAGGCCTATGTCGATCAGGGCGTCGAGGTTCACCACGTCACACCCGCGTCGATGCCGTCTCCAAACCAGATGTTCTGCGCGGATCTTTTCGTCATGACTCCGCAGGGAGCGCTGCTGGCGCGTCCGGCAGGCCAGGTCAGGGCGGGTGAAGAGCGCTGGGCCGCACGCCGGCTGGCCGATCTCGGCGTGCCGATCCTGAAGACGCTCGTCGGCGATGCCACGTTTGAGGGCGCCGATCTCATCTGGCTGGATGAGCGTACGGCAATGGTCGGCAGGGGCCACCGCACCAACCAGTCAGCGATAGACCAGATTACCACGGCTCTGGCGGAAATCGGTTGCGAGACGCTGACCGTCGACCTGCCTTTCGGAACGATGCACTTCATGGGCATGCTGCGCATCGCCGACCGCAACCTTGCGATCTGCTGGCCGCGCCGCACTCCGCTCGCAACGGTTCGCGCCCTGCAGGACCGCGGCTATGAGGTCGTCTGCCCGCCCTGCGAAGACGACGCTCAGAGCTACCGCGCCATGAACTTCGTAACGCTCGGGCCGCGCAAGATCATGATGGTTGCCGGCCTGCCGAAGTTCCAGCCCTTCTTCGAAAAGCAGGGCATCGAATGCGTACCAGTGCGGACGGACGAATTGTCGAAGGCAGCCGGCAATATCGGCTGCCTGACGGGCATCCTTGCGCGTGAAACCATGCGCTAGCAAAGGGCGGGACGCCCCCGCCACCAACGACGGAAACGAGAAACCAGGAGGGGAAAATGAACCGGTTCTTTTCGAAGTGTATTGCAGGCGCGGCGCTGGCCGCCGTGCTCTGGTCGCCTATATCGGCGCAGGCGGGCGAGGTCCTCGACCGGGTGAACGCTAACAAGGTGCTGAAGATGGCGACCGACGCCAATCTTCCGCCACTGTCATTCATCAATGACAGCAACGAGATGGACGGGTTCGACGTGTCCGTCGGGAGGGAAATAGCCAGCCGGCTCGGCGTCGAACTAGAGATCATCACGCCGGAATGGACGATGATCACCGCCGGGCATTGGAACGGCCGCTGGGACATCTCCATCGGCTCCATGACCCCGACGGCAGACCGCGCGAAGGTGTTCGACTTCCCGGCGATCTACTACTACACGCCGGCGTCCTTCGTGGTGCACAAGGACTCCAAGATCCAGACGAAGGCCGACCTCAACGGCACCGTCATCGGCGCCCCCAGCGGAACGACCTACGAAAAGTACCTGCGCCGTGACCTCGTGATCGACGCCGTCGGCACGCCGGAGTTCAAGTACGAGGTCGAGCCTGGCACGATCAAGACGCTCAGCGCCTCGACCGCTTTGATGGACGACCTGCGACTTGGGCCGGGCGCGCGTTTGGACGCGATCATCTATGCCCTACCCTCGCTGAAGGAAGCGATCGGCAAAGGCTATCCGTTCCGCATCGTCGGCGAACCCGTGTTTTATGAGCCGCTGGCTGTTGCTATCGAAAAGGGTGACAATGAGTTCAACGACAGGATTGCCGAGGCGATCGCCGCGATGAAGAGCGACGGCACCCTGTCGAAGCTGTCGGTGAAGTGGTTCGGCGTCGATTACGCCGCCCCCAACAACTAACCGAAAATGGTGGAAGGCCGGCGGCCTTCCACCAACTGGGGGGAAGCACATGTATGCTGATACCGTCGACAGCCCACGGCTGACGCGAAATTCCAAATTCATTCTCGTGCTGCTACTGACCGTCGCGGCAATCGCCTATCTGGCCGATCCACTTACGAAGCCGTTGCAAGACTATGCCGCCATCACGCTGCCCGGGAACTGGAGCCGGCTGGTCGGCGCCGTGATCGTCGCAGCCACCGTCGTTCTTAACATCGCCATCATCGCAAGCTTCCCCCGCAAGGTACAGATCGGCCTCGTGTGGGCGCAATTGACGCTTCTCTTCCTCTGCGTCTTCATGCTGTTCGACCTGTCGCTGGCCTTCATCATGCAGAAGCTGGGCTTTCTGATAACGCAAGGCGTCGTCACGACGCTCTACGTCTCGGCCATCTCGATTACGATTGCGACCGTCATCGCCATCGTCGGCGCAGTGGCGAAACTCTCCCAGAGCGGCTTTGCCTATGGCGTCGTCAGCTTCTACACCTCGCTGTTTCGCGGCCTGCCGCTCCTCATGCAGATCTATCTCATCTATGTGGGCCTGCCGCAGCTCGGCTTCGTCATCGATGCGGTGCCAGCTGGCATCGCTGCGCTGTCGCTCTGCTACGGCGCCTACATGACCGAGATCTTCCGCGCCGGCATCCAATCCATTCCACGCGGCCAGTGGGAGGCATCCAGGGCGCTCGGCTACCGGTTTCCGGCGATCCTGCGCTGGATCATCCTGCCACAGGCCGTTCCGATCGTCATACCGCCCATCGGAAACCAGTTCATCGCCATGCTGAAGGACTCTTCCCTCGTGTCGGTGATCGGCGTCTGGGAACTGATGTATCTCGCCCGCACCACCGGCAACCAAACCTTCCAGCACATGGAAATGCTGATCACCGCCGGCATCCTCTACTGGATCATGACGATCGTGCTGGAAATCGGTCAGTCCCGGCTGGAAAATCACTTCAGCAAGGGAGCCCGCTGATGTCCGCCCCGTCCGAGCAATCGCCGCCGGCCATCGTCGATGTGCGCAATATCAGTAAATGGTACGGCGCCCTGCGGGTGCTGAACGATATCTCGCTGCGGGTGACGCCGGGGCAGAAGCTGGTCATCTGTGGACCCTCCGGATCCGGGAAGTCCACCTTCATCCGCTGCCTCAACCGCCTCGAAGCTCATCAGCAAGGGGAAATCTTGATCGACGGCGTCGAGCTGCACCGCAATATGACCGGTATCGAGAACGTGCGGCGCAATGTCGGCATGGTCTTCCAGAATTTCAATCTGTTCCCCCACATGACCGTGATGGAGAACATTACCGCCGCCCCGATCCGCGTGCTTCGCGAAAACCCGAAGATCGCGCGTGACCGGGCGGAGGAACTCCTGCAGCGGGTCAAGATACCCGAACAGGCGGACAAATATCCGAGCCAGCTTTCGGGCGGTCAGCAGCAGCGCGTGGCGATTGCCAGGGCGCTGTGCATGCAGCCGAAGATCATGCTTTTCGACGAGCCGACCTCCGCCCTCGATCCCGAAATGGTCAACGAGGTTCTCGACACGATGGTGGACCTTGCCCGCAGCGGCATGACCATGATCTGCGTCACGCACGAAATGGGTTTCGCCCGCTCCGTCGCCGACGAGATCCTCTTCATGGACAAGGGCGAAATCATCGAGCGAAGCGATCCCGAAAGCTTCTTCTCGCGTCCCCGCAACCCTAGAACCAAGCAGTTTCTGGGTCAAATCCTGTCCCACTGACTTGGCATGGCCCAACACGAAAGCAGAGGTATTCATGCGTCCCGGCAACGACAAGACCACCGTGTTCCGCAACTGTGACTGGATCGTGGCCTGGGACCCGCAGAGCGGCGCGCATACCTATCTTCAAAATGGTGATATGTCGATCCGCGGCAATGAGATCGTCTATATCGGCGGTAATTTTAGCGGCTACGCCGATGTTGAGATCGACGGCCGAAAGCGCATGCTGATCCCTGGCTTCATCGACATCCACAGCCATCCCGGTTTCGAGCCGGGCTGGAAGGGCATGCTGGAAGAGCTCGGCAGTCCCCGCCTTGGCCAGAGCTCGCTCTACGAGTTCATGCCGGTCTTCCAGATCAGCCCGAAATACACGCGCCACGCCATTCGCGTCGCGGTATGGGAGGCTCTGCGAAGCGGCGTGACGACGATCTGCGATCTCGGTATTGCCCGGCCGGGCTGGGCGGACGACCATGCGGAGACCGGTATCCGCGCCGTGCTGTGGGGCATGTTCCGCTCCGGCCCATGGCGCACGCGCGACGGCCACTCGGTGGAATACGATCTCGACACGGCGACGGGCGACAGGCTTCTGCGCGAGACGATCGAGATGGCCGACAGCGTCTCGGGCCATCCGAGCGGTCGCATAACCGGAATGATCTGCCCGGCGCAGATCGACACCTGCACCGAAGCGCAGATCCGCGATGCGCTGGCCGCCGCCCGCGAGCGAGGCCAGCCGATCCATATCCACGCCGCCCAGAGCGTCGTGGAATTCCAGGAGATTGTCCGCCGGACCGGCTGCACACCCATCGAATGGCTGGACAGGATCGGCGCGCTCGGACCGGACACGGTTATCGGCCACAGCATCTTTCTCAACGACCATCCCTGGATCCATTGGCCACACGCCAACGACTTCGAACGCCTGCGCGACAGCGGCGCCCAGGTCGCCCATTGCCCCGTGGTCTTCGCCCGCCGTGGAATCGCGCTCAACACGCTGAGCCGCTACATGGATGCCGGTATCGCCTGCGGTATCGGCACCGACAGCTTCCCGCACAACATCCTCGATGAGATGCGCATGGCTTGCTATGCGGGCCGCATCGTCAGCGGCAACTTCAAGGGCGCCAGCACCGCGCATGCCTTCATGGCGGCGACCGCAACCGGTGCGGACATCATCCGCCGGCCCGACCTCGGCCGCCTCGGTGTCGGCTGCAAGGCCGATTTCTCGGTGATCGACATGTCGAACCCCTACATGCAGCCCGACTACGAGCCCATCCGCAGCCTCGTTTATTCGGCGAGCGATCGCGCGGTCCTCGATGTCTATGTCGATGGCAACCGCGTCGTGGAGAACAGCAATGTGGTTAACTTCGATATAACCGAGGACATCGAGGCGCTGCGTAGCGCCCAAGCCGAGGCGATCGCCGCTGCGCCCCAGCGCGACTGGGCCGGAAGGTCCATGGAAGAGCTTAGTCCGCGGGTCTTCCCGCTCGCTGCATCAGGCCGGTGAGCAGCGATCCTTCCGGCGGGCCGCAGGAGATCACTCCCGCGGCGTCAGATGAATACCCGCTCGCTTCCATCGCAATACTATGCGAGCGCTTGGGGAAATCGCAGGCGCCGCCGGTCTCGGCAATCCGAGCGACTTCATGCCCTACCACTTCATGTTCCGACAGAAGGACGACGAGTTCCTAGACGGCAACGAAGCCTATCCCTACCTGCCCGAGGGTTTCCTTGTGTCGGGCGGAGAGATTCCCGAACTAGCGGATTGGCACGATCGATGGGACCGTGCCAGTGCCGACAGCTTCGCCTCGCCCGAAATTCCCCATGGACCGTTTAAGCGCAATCGGAAACAGAACCCGCATGAGGAGCAGCACGGGGCTTCTGGGACGCTCACCTCTGTTGCTTAGACGTCGACATGGTTGAGTGTGTCCGGGGCTATCGTCGATCTTGGCAAAAGACTTTTTATGCACCGGTTCGCTCACATATATAGCCGCGAGTGTCCGCGGTCTGCGGCGTGATCTTGTGGTAGGGTACAGGAATTAGCCCGCAGCTCCGATAAGCGGCGCTCATGCTCACATGACAGCTACTTATTTGCGCCGCAGCATGTCGCAACATAGGCTTTCCTCATAGCTCGCAAGCAAGACGGGCGTCACGACGGGTAGATCAAATCTGTCTCCAGAGAGGAATTCCAATGTTCAGAACAAGAATGTTTCTGGCAGCGACAACGCTTGCCTATAGCTTGACGCTCGGCGTGGCACTCGCGGCCGAGCCGCTTTCGGTCATGAGCTTCGGCGGAGCTTATCAAGATGCCCAGCGAAAGGCCGTATTCGGCGCCTACAGCGAGGAAACCGGCCGACAGATATCCGAGCAGGAATACGGCGGCGAAATAGCCAAAATCAAGGCAATGATCGACAGCGGCAACACGACGATCGACGTGGTGGACGTTGACGCGCCGACCTTGCTACAGGGCTGTGACGAAGGTCTTTTCGAAACGATCGACTGGGAAAAGATCGGCCCGAAGTCGGACTGGCTCGCCGGCACCACATCGGATTGCGGCGTCGGGACAATCGTCTATGCGACTATTCTCTCCTACGATCAGGACAAGCTGGAAAAGCCGCCGACGCGGCTTGCCGATCTCTTCGATCTCGCCAACTTCCCCGGCAAGCGTGGTCTTTGGAAAAACCCCGCGACCAATCTTGAATTCGCACTCCTTGCCGACGGCGTAGCGCCGCAGGATGTCTATGCGACGCTTGCAACACCAGAGGGTGTCGACCGCGCCTTTGCCAAGCTCGATACCATCAAGAGCCAGATCGTCTGGTGGGAAGCAGGCGCGCAAGCACCGCAACTCCTCGCCTCAGGCGAAGTGGCCATGACGACCGCCTGGAACGGGCGCATCTTCAATGCCAACAAGGAAGGTCGCAACTTCAACATCGTCTGGGACAATCAGATCCTCGATTCCAACTACTGGGTCATTCCCAAGGGCGCCAAGGATTTAGAAGGTTCGCTTGCCTTCATCCGCTTTGCCGTAGAACCGAAGGTTCTGGCGGGTATCGCGAAGTATATACCCTACGGTCCCGTCCGCGCGAGCGCGGCCGCCGAAGTGGCGCCCGAAGATGCGAAGAACCTGCCAACGAGCCCCGCCAACCTGACGGCTTCGCTGACACTCGACAACGCCTTCTGGGCAGACCACGGCGACGAAATCCGCAAGCGCTTCACCACCTGGCTTTCCAACTGAGGAACGGCGGATGAACACGATGATCCTGGAAAGGGGGCGCTTCGCCGAAGCGCCGCCAATCAAGAATGCTGTCGAAACAATGGTCGCCTTCGAGCATGTCCAAAAAACCTATGATGGGCGCGCGCTTGTTGTCGAAGACCTGAACCTTAATGTGCGGCGTGGTGAATTCCTCACCATGCTGGGGCCGTCCGGGTCTGGAAAGACGACCACGCTGATGATGCTCGGCGGTTTCGAGCAGCCGACAAGCGGACGCATCCTGCTCGAAGGACAAGCCGTGGAGCGCCTGCCGCCCGAGCGTCGCGATATCGGTTTCGTCTTCCAGAACTACGCACTCTTTCCGCATATGACTGTCGCTGAAAATGTCGGCTTTCCCCTTCGCTACCGCAGTGTCAGAGGGGCCGATGCAACGCGTCGTGTCGAGGAAGCGCTAGCAATGGTCAAGCTCACGGGCCTTGGCGAGCGTCGTCCAGCGCAACTTTCAGGCGGACAGCAGCAGCGCGTGGCGTTGGCCCGCGCCATGGTTTTTAACCCGAAGCTCATCCTGATGGACGAGCCGCTCGGCGCGCTCGACAAGCAGCTTCGCGAGCACATGCAGGTGGAAATCCGAAAGATCCAGCAACGCCTCGGCATCACCATGGTCTATGTGACGCACGACCAGTCCGAGGCGCTCACCATGTCCGACCGGATCGCTGTCTTCCACGAAGGCAAAATCCAGCAGCTTTCCGATCCGGTCACGCTTTACGACCGGCCCGATAACCGTTTCGTCGCCGGCTTCATCGGCGACAACAACACGCTTTCCTGTGAGTTTGTCGGGACGGAAAACGGCTTCAACGTAGTGCGAATGGCGGATGGAACCCGGCTCTTGACGACGGGTGCCTCGGGCCAGGCCCGGTCGAACCTCACCATGTCACTGCGCCCGGAGCGGCTTGATCTCGACAGTGCGGAACGCAGCACTGCCGAAAACCGCATCTGTGCCCGCGTGCTCGATAGAACCTTTCTCGGCGACCGGGTGCGGTTGACACTCGAAGCCTTCGGTGGGGATCGCCTCGTTGCTTCACTGCCGGCGGCTTCCGGCGCAGCCATCCAGTCGGAAACCCACGTCGAGATGACCTGTTTCGCGGCTGATTGCCGGACGTTGACGAGGTAGCCATGACGCAGACCATGTCTCTTGCCCCTCTCACCGTCGACGCCAATCTGGGAGCTGCACTTCGCCGTGCGGAAAGACCGAACCGACTTCGGGCACTCGCGCTGGCATTGCCGGCGCTGCTTTTTCTGCTCGTAACCTTCGCCGCTCCGATCGGGATTTTCCTGACGACGGCCGTCAGCAATCCGGAAGTGCGCGACGTCCTGCCGCAAACGATTGTCGCGCTTGACGACTGGGACGGACGAACCACCCCCGGCGAAGACGTCTATGTCGCGCTTGCGGCGGATCTTGCACGGGCAAAGGAGAACAATACGGCAGCCGCGCTCGGCAAGCGGCTGAACTATGAAAGCGCCGGCATGCGCAGCCGCATCATGTCGGTTGTCCGCCATCTCGGCAATTTCCGGGAAAGGCCTCTCGCCCCGCAATTCGCCAAACTCGACCCTGTCTGGGCGAGCCCGGACCTATGGGCGATCCTCAAGCGCAATGCCGATCCTGTGACGCCGTACTATCTTCTGACGGCCATGGATTTCGGGCAAGATGCGTCCGGCAGCATCGTGAAGGTGCCACAGGACCAAGCGGTCTTTATCGGCATCCTCGGCCGCACGCTGTGGATTGCAGGGCTGGTGACCTTCGCGACGCTGCTGCTCGGCTTTCCGACCGCCTATGTCATTTCGCTGGCGCCTGCCCGCATTGCCGGCTTCCTGCTCCTGATGGTGCTTCTACCGCTCTGGACCTCGCTTTTGGTACGCACCACCGCCTGGGTCGTGTTGCTGCAGACAGACGGCATCATAAACCAGATGCTGCTGGCACTCGGCCTCACGACGGAAAAACTGCAGCTGATGCTGACACGCTTCGGCACCGTGACGGCCATGACCCATATCCAGCTGCCCTTCACCATCCTTCCGATCCTCAGTGTGATGAAGTCCATTCCGGAGGGGCAGATGCGCGCCGCGCGCTCACTTGGCGCGCCACCATTCTTCGCCTTCTGGCGGGTTTATGCACCTCAGACGCTGCCAGGGGTCGCCGCCGGCTGCCTGATGACCTTCATCCTGTCGCTTGGCTACTACATCACACCAGCGCTCGTCGGTGGGCCAAGAGACCAGATGATGTCGAACTTCATCGCCACCTACATAAACCGCGATCTGAACTGGGGCATGGCTGCGGCGCTCGCCTGCGTGCTCCTCGTCATGACGCTTTCCATCTACCTCCTGTTCCTGCGCCTCGTCGGTGCGGAGCGCATCAAGCTCGGATGAAAACCATGTGGCTTCCTTCCTATGCAACTCGAAGCGAGCGGCTCTGCCGTTTCGGCGTCGTCACCTTCGCGTTCGCCGTCCTTATCTTCCTTATCGGACCGCTTTTCGTCGTTTTTCCACTATCGGTTTCGAAGGATCCTTTTTTCACCTTTCCGATCCAGGAGTATTCTTGGCGCTGGTATGCGGATTTCTTTGAGAACTCGCGCTGGACACAGAGCCTTTTCAACAGCGTCGTCGCGGCTCTCTTCAGCACGGCGCTCGCCACGCTTTTCGGCACGCTGGCCGCGCTCGGCATCAGCCGTCCCGGTTTTCCTGCGCGCAAGGCCGTCATGGCATTGATGATCTCGCCAATGATCATGCCCGTCGTCATCGTTGCCGTCGGCGCCTACATGTTCTTCGGTACGCTCGGGCTCACCAACACGCGCACGGGGCTGGTGCTGGCCCATGCGGCGCTCTCCATTCCCTTCGTGGTCGTCACGGTGCTTTCGGCGCTTTCCACCTACGATTCCAATCTCACACGAGCAGGTGCGAGCCTCGGCGCCGGGCCGGTCAGCGTGTTCTTCGCCGTCACGCTGCCTCTCATCGTGCCCGGCATCGTCTCGGGTGCGCTCCTTGCCTTCGCCGTTTCCTTCGACGAGGTGATCGTCGCCCTCTTTCTTACGGGCGCCGAGCAACGCACGTTGCCGGTGCAGATGTTCTCCGGCATCCGGGACCAGATCAACCCGACGATCATGGCAGCGGCCAGTCTGCTCACCACCGTCTCCATCGCCCTCTTCCTGGTGCTGAACCTCATCCGTCGGATGCGACGGACCTGATCACCCGTCCCGTGTGTCGGCGAGAAAAGCGTCGGCAAAATGCGCAGCAAAGCTCTCCGCCACCGGGGAGCGTTTGCGGTCGGAACTCAGATAGATACCAACGACGACGTCCGCGAGCCTGGGAAGGCCGAGGGCGTCGTCAAGCGTCGATAGCTTCGTCGGCACGATGCGACGGGCGAGCACCGTGTTACCGAAGCCGGAACCGACTGCGGCCTCGAGGCCCGAAAGACTAGGGCTCGTATAGACGAGGTCATAACCACGTCCGTCTCGCTGCAGGGCCGTCAGCATCGCCCGACGGTAGAGACACCCCTCCGGGTAGCAGACGATGCGCAGATTGCCAACGCCATCCGCAACAATGGAGGTCTCGCCGTCGCCCACCCAGGCCAGCGGTTCCTTCCAGGTCATGAACGCGCCTTCTGCCGGCCCGTCCGGCGTCATCGCCACCACGAGATCGTACAGGCCGTTGCGCAAGCCTTGCAGCAGGAAATGGGAAAGGTCGCAGACGACCTCGAAGCGGAAATCGTGGCCGCTGCGGGCAAGGCGCGGCATGAGCTTCGGAAGGAAATGGTCGGCATAGTCATTGGGAATGCCGAGGCGGATCTTGCCATGCTGGTCGCGCCTGGAGAGGCGCAGCACCATCTCGTCATTCAGTGTCAACATCTGACGGGCATAGCTCGCCACCAACTCGCCCGCCTCGGTCGGCTGGGCGCTTGCATCCTTGGCGAAGAGGGAGACATTGAGCAGTTCCTGCAACTTCTTCATCTGCAGGCTGATCGCCGGCTGGGTGCGGCCGAGCTGCTCGGCGGCGCGCGTATGGCTGCGCAAATCGATGACCGCAAGGAAAGTACGAAGAAGATCGGTCGGGATGTTTCTCACGAGTATGGTACCGCTTCCAAAAGGAAACGGGCCGATCGGGCGGCCCGTTCCAAGTTGCCCGCATACGGGTCAGGCGGGGAGGATATTATGCTCCGGGCCGAAGGGGAAGCCCGTGATGTTCTCGCTGCCGGTCTCCGTCATCACGAGGATGTCGTGCTCGCGATAACCACCGGCGCCCGGCATGCCATCCGGAATGGTCAACATAGGCTCCATGGAGACGACCATGCCGGGTTGCAGCACGGTGTTGATGTCCTCGCGCAGTTCAACGCCCGCCTCGCGGCCGTAGTAATGGGAGAGCACGCCGAAGGAATGACCGTAGCCGAAGGAACGGTAGCCGAGCAGGCCGTGCTCGCGGTAGATCTCGTTGAGCTCCGTCGCCACATCGCCGCAACGCGCACCGGGCTTGAGAAGTTCAAGGCCGCGGCGATGGACGGCGCAGTTGATCTCCCAGATGCGCAGATGCTCGTCGCTGGCATGGTCGAGGAACAGCGTGCGTTCGAGCGCCGTATAATAACCGGCGATCATCGGGAAGCAGTTCAAAGAGAGAATGTCTCCCTTCTGGACGCGGCGCGACGTCACCGGATTATGAGCCCCGTCGGTGTTGATGCCCGATTGGAACCAAACCCAAGTATCCATCAGCTCGGCATGGGGAAAACGATCCGCAATGTGGCGGACCATGGCCTGCGTACCAGCAAGCGCAACTTCATATTCCGGCACGCCTTCTTGCACGGCCCTCGCCACAGCGGCGCCGCCGATATCGGCCGTTGCGGCCCCTGCCTTGATGAGCACGATTTCTTCGGCCGACTTGATCGTGCGCAACCACATGGTCGGCGAGCCGATATCGACGAACTCGACACCGGGGAAGGCTTCTTCCAGCAGGCGGCGCAGGTCGAGATTGACCTGGTCGAACTCGATACCGATGCGCGAAGCATTTGGAAGAAGCTGTTGCAGGGCGTGGAAGAAATTGTCTCGCTGCCAGTCGGTATAGGTGATGTTGTCACCGAAGGTGCGGCGCCATGGCTGGCCGGCATCGATGCCGGCGGAGACCGAGGTCGCCTTTTCCGGCGTGATGACGAACGCGTAGCGCCGGCCGAAGGAGCAATACAGGAAATCGGAAAAGTAGCAGATATTGTGATAGGAGGTCAGTATCGCGGCATCGAGTTTCAACTCCTCCAGAATGCCACGCATCGCATTTTGTCGCCGCTCCATTTCGCCCGCCGAGAAAGTCGGCTGTACCTTCTCGCCATTGTGCATTTCCTGCAACCGCAGGAGCTGGTTCGGCATCCCTCGCGCAAACATGTTCATGTAAAAAACTCCTTCTCCGCGGCCAATCGCGCTGTTTGACGATGCCGAGGGTAGGAAGGTTAGAGGCCGCTGGAAAATTAGAAGTTCCAATGCGGGCATAAGGAATTCGAACTTCCTGCGGATTGCTAATCCCGTCATTTGCGATCGAAATTTCCGTCGCGGCATCCGCTTCTATAGGTTTTCAGGAAGAGGGGCGGCGATCGGCCGTCGACTTAAGCGGGGAGAGCCGATGCTGGAGCGTGGAATTGGATATGTCGTCGCCGGACGCGGCAAGAACCAGGGCGCCGATCGTGGACCCGGCAAGCGATTGAGGGTCGGCTTTCTCCTTACCCGGAAATTCACCCTGAGCGCCTTCGCGCTGTTCGTTGATACGTTGCGGCTCGCCAGCGACGTGGAGGACAAGTCTGGCCGCCGCCTGTGCGATTGGGATGTCTTGAGCCCGAACACGCATATGATCCGATCGAGCTGCGGCGTACAGGTTGTCCCGACCACTGGTCTGGGTGATCCGGAGCGCTTTGACTATGTCGTCGTGATTGGCGGCCTTCTGGACGTCGAGGAACAGTTGCCCTCAGAATCTGTCAGCTTTCTTCAGCGGGCCCTCCAGAAGGGCGTCAGGATGATCGGTGCCTGCACCGGCAGCTTCGTTCTTGCCAATTCCGGACTACTGGACGGCAAGACGGCGTGTGTCAGCTGGCTGCATCACTCTGAATTCAAGGCACGCTTCCCGGCGATCCGGTTGACATCGCAACGGCTCTTCGTTGAGGACGGAACGGTGACGACCTGTGCCGGAGGAAGCGCCGTGGCCGATCTTGCCGCGTTGCTGGTCCGGCGGCATGTCGGCGAGGGCGCAGAACGCAATGCCATGGAAATCCTTCAACTCGATCGCCGTAGAGAAGGTTCGGATCTGCAGAGCCGCACGCCGATCACTCTGCCCGTTCACTGTGACGACCGCATTCGCGTGGCATTGCTCTGCATGGAGGAAAATATGGACGATAGGCTTGATATTGAGACGATCGCTGATCGCGTTGGCCTTTCCCGACGTCAGCTGGAACGGATTTTCCAAAACAAGACCGGCTTTTCGCCTGCTGCAGCCTACGAGAAGATCTGCATGAAAAAGGCCGCGCAGCTGGTCGAGCGAACATCCAAGACCGTGATTGAGATCGCGCTAGACGTCGGCTTCGCAAACAGCTCGCATTTTTGCAGGCGATTCCGAGCAAATTTCGGCATGACTCCCAACAAGCTGCGCGAGATGATGCGCAAGCGGGTTAGAGGAGACATTGTTTCAGAAAAATCAGTTCGCCAAACGGCACCGTTGTAGTGAGCGCGAAACGGTAGAGCATGTGTGCCCGAGGTTGTTTCAGCTACGGGCCAGCAGCTTTAGTGATATTAACCCGGAACGGGTCGCGCCTGTGCTGATATCGCCGAGTCATCTCCGCAGAAAGCTGGCCAAATTGCTTTTGAACATGCCGCTCGTCCACTTCGGCCAAGGAGGCAAGGCCGGCGCACAGCGAATGATCGGCAGAAAGCTGCCGGCGCTCCACCTCCAGGTCGTTCAGCCGTCCGGTCCGGTCCGACATCTTTGCTCGTGCCGATCACACGGCGGAAGAGGGGGCCTTTGGCGAGCCAGGCGAACCTGATCAAAGTTAGCATTGCGCCGAGGGGCAGGTGGCGTCGGAGAATCCGCGGCCGATCTTGTTAGTAACCCGAAGTTTCGTGGACGCCCTCGGATTAGATGTGTTTCGGCGTGGTGTTTGACCCCACCATCGGCGCCGTAGGTTGACCCCAGACACATCGCAGATTCCACAAAATGATCCGGATGGCAATCTACGCAAACCGGGGTCGTCATTCAGTGCCGAAAGGGGTTAGAGTTCAGCGCTAGAATACAATTGTCAAACGTGCTCTGCGAGCTTTCTTCACCAGCGAAAACGCCGCTGGACTGATTTCGTTGCAGTGGACCTCTATCTTCCCGAAGGGTTGCGCTTCATTCTGGTATTTGCGTCTAAGGCGGTCAGTCCGTGATTGTGCTCTAAAGCTCAGGGCAAGCCAAAGTGTCTATGAGGGGCTTCGTTAAGGAGTTTTTCATGGAATATGACTGGACGGGAAAACGCTCAGTTAAGCAACTCAAAATCAGAGCATTTACCGTGGCACTGGCCGCTGTCATTTGTGGTGCAGCGCTTTATATGCTGAGGTGAAGCCGTACCACGCTTTCCGGATCCATTCCACTCTTGAACAAGGCTCATACGGTCCACATATGGCGGACAAGGCTGACACGCCGCACGTTCCACCATTTATGAGACAAAGGGCCGGTTCCACTATGGGACATGCAAGGTTGATCTATTCCGTCGACGAGTTTGCCGATCGCTACTCACTGCCCCTCGACGAAGCGGCCGATTACCATCGCCGCTTCGGCCCCGATCGCGACGAGCTCGATGCTTTCATGGCCACCAAAGCCGAGGCGGATGCCAACCGTGCCCGGTTACGCCGTTGGAAAAATTAGAAACGGCGTCACAGCCGCCGCGTCGCTCGTCTGCGCGAGCTTGATTTTCAATCATTTCCCTTAATACCAGGAGCGTCTCAAGAGGCGTCTTCCCATTGCTATGTTCGTTCGCCACGCGGGCCAGCAAAAGTTTCGTAAATGAAGACACGGGCTCCTCCTCAAAGAGCAGTGGATATTTGGCATGAAATGCAGGCTAACATACTAAGACCAAGATCTTCGGCCCTAAGTCGGCGGTGTTAGATATATAGACCCTCACCGTCGCTTGCCGCGCGCAACCGAAAGCGCCGCTCCGATCGCACCACCGGTAACCACGCCCGCTGATCCACCGGCGAGAGCGCCAATCAGGCAGTAAAATACGATTGCAGCGTCGAAACTCGGAGCCACAATGACAGATGCAATGACCCCGAGTATCGCGCCAACGACGCCTAGCACAAAACCAAGTCCGGTGACAGCATCTGAGGGATCGATGACCCTCTTAACTTCGGGACGCGTGATCGGACGCGGATTTTCGTGGCTCATTTTCATCCTCCATCGTCGAACTTCTTCTTTATCAATGACCAATGCGGCTTTCGTCTTCATCATCAAGCAAGATCCTGGCAGACGCTCCATCTAGATCCTCATACTGTCTTGTCTGCAGGGACCAGAGGAACGCGCCGACACCAGCAGCCCCCATGATCAAAGATAATGGGACCAGGAGGAGTAGAGCTGTCATATGGCACTCTCCGCTACGCTAAATTCAACATTTTCTGGACGCGTTTTCATTCTTAGTCGCAGGGCGTTCACAACGACGAGCACCGACGAGCTGGACATTGCGAATGCTGCAATTAACGGCGTTACATATCCTGCAAAGGCGATGGGCAAAGCGACGGCGTTGTAACCGAATGCGAGCGCGAAATTCTGCCAAATGAGTCGCGCCGCCTTTTCCACGCTGTCGAACAAATCCGTCACCACGCTAAGATCGTTGCCGAGAAAAACGAAGTCCGCGGCGCTGCGACCGACGTCACTCGCGAACGTCGGCGCCATGGATGCGTCCGCGGCTCGTAATGCCGGTGCGTCATTGATTCCGTCGCCGATCATTAAAACCCTCCGCCCAGCCGCCTGCAGATCCTTTACGGCTTGAACCTTTTCTGCCGGCAGGAGCCGAGCGCGCCGGTCGGCGATGCCCAGTGCTCCAGCGACCGTCTCGACAGCGTGTCGACTATCGCCGGAAAGGAGGATCACGTCGAGGCCCCGGTCCTTGAGCGTGCGGACAAGGTCTCTTGCGCCGCAGCGGATATCTTCGCTGAAGTGGAAATGCGCAACAGCCTCTCCGTTCTTCGAAAGCACCGTCGTTGCCGACAAATCCTGTGCCGACAGCGCCCATTCCGCTCGGCCAAGCCGGTAAAGATCGTCTCCAAGGCGGCCTTCCAGCCCCACCCCCGCCTCTTCCCGGATATCGGCGAAGGCGGGCGGAGCTTCCGTGGAGGTAGCCGCAGCGGCAATCGCGCGAGCGACAGGATGGCTGGAGCTGCGCGCCAGCGCGGCGGCGAGCTCGAGCGCGTCCGTAGCGATCGCGGCGAGGTTGGCCAACCGTGGCATCCCGGTCGTTAGCGTTCCCGTCTTGTCGAAGACGACGGTGTCGATCTCCCGCAGGCGTTCGAAAGCGGAGCCGTCGGTCGCCATTACACCGCGCTCGAAAAGGCGGCGGGCGAGCATGACCTGGACCATGGGGACGGCGAGCCCGAGTGCGCAGGGGCAGGTGATAATGAGAACAGCGACCGCGACTGTCAGGGCAGCGTGCAAATTGCCGGTCGCAAGGAACCAGGCGACGAAGGCGAGTGCGGCGAGGCTATGGACGACGGGAGCGTAGAGGCTCGCCGCGCGGTCGGCGAGCCGGCGAAAGCGCGAGCGGCCGTTCTCGGCCGCTTCGATCATTCGCGTCATCTCAGCGACCGTGGAATCCGCCGGCGCCGCGGTGGCGCGAAGCACGAAGGGGTTGCCGAGGTTCAGTTCGCCCGCGCGCACGCTTCCTCCGGCGCGGACGCTGCGCCAAAGGCTCTCGCCGGTGATGAGGGCGGCGTCGAGCTCGGCGCTGCCGTCCTTAACCACACCATCGGTCGGTACGCGCTCCCCGGTCGCAATGGCGAGGCGCATTCCGGCCTTAATTTCTGCCAGCTCCACGTAGTCCAGTCGACCATCAGGCTGCACTACGCTCGCGCCGCGCGGTATAAGCCGCGTCAGGGCGGCGACGGCAGAGCGCGCCTTCTGGCGCATCGCACGGTCGAGCACTCGGCCGATCAGGAGGACGAAGATCAGCGACGTGGCGGCCTCGAAATATGCATGGGGAGCGTCAGTGATGGTGTCGTAGAGACTGAGCGCGAAAGTAAGGAGGATGCCGACCGATATCGGTACGTCCATATTGGTTAGGCGATGGGAAAGCGCCTGCCAGGCGGAGCGATAAAAACCAGCGCCGGAATAGAAAACCGCCGGCAGCGCAAGCAGTGCAGAGATCGCATGGAATGCTTGTCGGGTCTCCGTGTCCGCCCCCGACCAGACGGAAACGGACAGCAGCATGATGTTCATGGAGCAGAAGCCGGCCACGGCGAGCGCACGCACCAGTCCTGCAAAAACCTTATCCTCGCGATCGATCTCGGCTGTCGGAAGATCGGCCTGGTATCCGATGGACGCAAGTGCTCCGAGAAGGTCCGGCGGGATTTCTCGATCCCGCCGCCAGTCGATCGTGACGCGGCGCAACGTGAGGTTGGCGCGCGCCCGCTCCACGCCGGGAACCCCGGCCAGGGCGGCTTCCACCGCGCCAATACACGCAGCGCAATGCATGGTGGGGATTGAGAGCACACTCTGCCGCAGGCCGTTGCCCAGATCCCTGCTGGCAATCGCAAGTTCGTCGGCAGAGCATCCGGCGCGCGACAGCGAGATATCCAGTCCGATCTCCGCGGAGCAGCAGGACACGGTGGCTACCGCATCTCTCTATAGGCATGCCAAGTGGCGTGCCCTAGCCAGGGGAAGACCACGATCAGGCCGAGAAGCCCAGTCGCGACGGAGAGGAGGAACAGACCGAGCACGATGGCGCCCCAGGCCAGCATCGGGGAGAGATTGTTCCATACCAATGCCGTGCTGACGCCCATGGCGGTCAATGCATCGACGCGACGGTCGAGCAGCATGGGAATGGAGAAGACGCTGACGGCGAAGGCGAACCCGGCAAAGAGCGCACCGATCAGGCTGCCGACGACCAGCATCGCCCAACCTGTCGGAGTGGTGAAGAGCATGTCGGCGATGTGGTCGAGCCCAGGGAAGGGACGGACGCCGAAGAACAGCGCATAAACCAGAACGGCCGCGCGCATCCACAGGAGCATCAGCATGGTGAGCAACATGCCGGTAAAAAACACCTGCGCACCCGCCATCGGCTGTACGGCGAGCATGGAGCGCAGCGTCGGCCGTGCCCCGGCCTCGAGGTCGCGGCTCTTGAGATAGAGGCCGGCGGCGACGAGCGGGCCCACGATCAGAAAGCCTGCCAGTGCCGGGAACAGGAAATAGTCTCGTCCCGTATCGAACATGTAAACGATGAAGACGATCGAGGCGACGAAGACCGCGAGACCGTAGACGAGGCTCGGCACGGGGTTTGTCCACAGGTCGCGCCAACCCCTGGCGAGCCACTGCAAGGGCGCCCGCGCGGAAAGGTGGCGCTTCCAGCGCTCGTTGCGGGTCTCCTCGATATCCGATACCTCGGATATGAGTTCGGGTGTCTGTTGCCTCGCGACCATCTCACCGTCTCTCCGTCAGCATGCGGACTTAGCCGCGCGATATCCGCCCGGCGTTCCGCTCTTGTCTTTCAGATGCGCTACGCATCCCGTCTCGCTGGAGACGGCGACGTAGACGAGATGGGCATTGGCGCCCACGAATACGATCATCGCCGCCGCTGTCAAAATCCAGAGGAGATGAAGCCGTCTTGCGGGGGCGGGCGCAGCATTCGTCATCTATGGTGTCCTCTTCCCGAGATCG
Organism: Shinella sp. G-2; assembly: GCF_050172695.1. Classification (NCBI taxonomy): domain Bacteria; kingdom Pseudomonadati; phylum Pseudomonadota; class Alphaproteobacteria; order Hyphomicrobiales; family Rhizobiaceae; genus Shinella; species Shinella sp. G-2. The sequence goes on from NZ_JBBEYH010000007.1 coordinate 226,758, forward strand.
TCGACATAGAGCGCCAGAACCTTGATCTCTACCGGCGTCAGCCGCTCGTCCCAGGTCGGCATATGGCCCTGCCGACCGCCATGGATGGTCGCGATGATGCGCTGCAGGCTGCCGCCATAGATCCACCTGTTGTCCGTGAGGTTGGGCGCGCCGAGTTCTGGATTGCCCTTGGCATTCTCGCCATGACAGGCGATGCAGGTCGTCTGGAAGACCTCGCGCCCACGATCGATCTGGTCGACGTTCTCGGCGGTGGAAACGGCGGGGTCGCTCAGCGAACTGACATAGGTGGCAACGTCCACGACTTGCTTGGCGTCGAGCATCTCGTCGCGCCCGAAGGCGGGCATCTGGCCGACGCGACTCTCCGCATGGCGGGAATTGACGCCCACCGTCAGGGTCTGGGCGATGGCTTCCGGCCCGCCGCCCCAGATCCAGTCGTCGTCGGTGAGGTCGGGATAGTTCTCGCGGCCCTTGCCGTCGCGGCCGTGGCAGGCGGCGCAATTGTCGCCGAAGAGCTGGTGGCCGTTGGTGCGCACCGTCTCCATCAGCCGCTCGTCGGCGCGGATTTCGTCAAAGGACAGGTTTTCGATGCGGGATGTCCATGGCGTCCGCGCGCCTGCACCCTCCTTGATCGAGGCTTCCACAGTGGTTTTCTGGTTCTCGCCGAGCACGCCCTTGGTGTAGGTCGTGCCCAGAGGCCAGGTCGGCATCAGTACCCACCAAAGCACGGCGAAGATGTGCGTGACGATCAGGAAGAGCAGCACGCCGCGCGGAATGGGCGTATCGAGTTCCCGGATACCGTTCCAGATATGGCCCGTCGTCTTGCGGCCGCTGACGGGATCGACCTCTTTCACTTCCATGGGCCATCGTCCTCGTCGAAAATCTCCCGCTCCGCCCGCTCGAAGCGCTCCCGGTTGGAGGGCAGGAAGGTGTAGATCAGCACGCAGATCGAAAAACCGATCAGGTAGAAGAGCCCCCACATCTTCGAGCCTTCGAGCAGTGTCTCATGGGTCAACGCCATCTCGTCACCTCAATTGTCCGGGTCCGGCATCTGTTCAGGTGCGGCGGTGTTCTCGTAGGCCGCGCGGGTGAGCTGGCCGAGCACCTGGAGATAGGCGACGAGCGCGTCCATCTCCGTCACGTTGGTCGTCACGCCGTCGAAGGCCGAGACCTGCGTAGCCTCGCCGTATCGTTCGGTCACGCCCGAGGCCTGTTCGCTGTCAGGTATAGCCTGGCCATAGGCGTCGCGCGCGGCGTTCTCGATCATCTCGTCGGTATAAGGCACGCCGACGGACCGCTGTGCGCGAAGAGCGAGCGGCAAATCGGCAAGCTTTAGCGGGGTCGTCCCCAGCCAGCGATATGAGGGCATATTGGATTCCGGCACCACGTCGCGCGGATTGTTCAGATGGGCGACGTGCCAGAAATCCGAATATTTGCCGCCGATGCGGGCAAGGTCAGGGCCAGTGCGCTTCGATCCCCACAGCATCGGATGGTCGTATTGGGATTCGACGGCCAGCGAATAGGGGCCGTAACGCTCCACCTCGTCGCGCAGGGTGCGGATCATCTGAGAATGGCAGGCGTAACAGCCCTCGCGCACGTAGATGTCCCGCCCGGCCAGTTCCAGCGGCGTATAGAGCCGCATGTCGGAAACGGTCTCGACCGTATCGTCGATGGTGAAGAGCGGAGCGATCTCGACGATGCCGCCGACGCTGGCGGCGGCGATGATGGCCAGCATAAAGCCCGTTGCGGAGCGTTCCAGTTTCCTGTGCATCAGTTCCGGCATAGGCTACTCCGCAGGCGTGGGGGTTGGACCACCGATCGGCTTCTCGTCGACAGGCAGATCCTCATCGAGGGGAAGCGTCGCGGTGGCGGAGCTACGCACGGTCATCCAGATGTTATAGGCCGCGACGATCGCTCCGATGAGGAAGAGAAGGCCGCCGAAGGCGCGCGCGATATAGTAGGGATACATTGCCAGCAGCGTATCCACAAAGGAATAGACGAGCGTGTTGTCAGGGGAGTAGGTCCGCCACATCAGGCCCTGGATGATGCCAGAATTCCACATCGCGAAGACGTAGATGAGCGTTCCGGCAAGTGCGAGCCAGAAGTGCACCTCGACCAAAACCGCCGAATACATCCGCTCGCGCTTCCAGATTGCCGGCACCAGCGTATAGAGCGAGCCGAAGGTGATCATCGCGACCCAACCGAGCGCGCCGGCATGGACGTGGCCCACAGTCCAATCCGTATAATGAGAGAGCGCGTTGACCGGGCGGATCGCGAGGAACGAGCCTTCGAAGGTCGACAGCCCATAGAAGAACGCCGCCATCATGATGAAGCGCAATGTCGCGTCGTCGCGCACCTTGTGCCAGGCCCCGTTGAGGGTCAGCAGCGCGTTGCCGGCAGATGCCCAGGAGGGCACGAGCAACATCACGGAAAAGGTCATGCCGAGATTCTGCACCCAGTGGGGCAGGGCGGTGTAGTGCAGGTGGTGAGAGCCTGCCCACATATAGAAGAAGGTAATGCCCCAGAAGCTAAGGATCGACAGCCGGTAGGAGAAGATCGGCCGCTCCGCACGCTTGGGCAGGTAGTAGTAGAGCATGGCCAGGAAGCCGGCGGTGAGGAAGAAGGCGACGGCGTTATGCCCGTACCACCATTGCACCATTGAATCCTGCACGCCCGCCCAGACCGTGTAACTTTTGGCGTGGGCGAAGGAGAGGGGAACTGCGAGGTTGTTGACGATGTGCAGGATGGCCACGACGAGGATGAAGGCCAGGTAGTACCAATTGGCCACATAGATGTGCGGCTCTTTGCGCCGGGCAAGCGTGCGCACGTAGAGCACGAAATAGGTCACCCAGACGATGACCAGCCAGATATCGGCATACCATTCGGCCTCGGCATATTCCTTGGACTGGGTGACGCCGAGGAAATAGCCGGAAATCGCGATGAGACAGAAAAGGTTGAAGCCGAACAGCACGATCCAGGGCGAAAGCTGGTCGGCAAGGCGGGCGCGAGAGGTGCGCTGCACGACATGGAACGAGGTGGTGATCAGCGCATTGCCGCCGAACCCGAAAATGACGCCTGACGTGTGCGCCGGGCGGATTCGGCCGAAGCTCGCCCAGGACGTATCGAAGTTGAGGCTTGGCCACGCGAGCTGCGCGGCAGCCCACACGCCGATGAACATGCCGAAGATCGCCCAGAACAACGTGAGCCCCACGCCGACCTTGATCGGATCGTCATAGTAGCGGGTGAGGCGGGCGGGGCTTGGCGACGTTCCGAAGGCTCCGGAGAAGAGAACAAAAAGCAGTGCCAGACTGTAGAGGAGGACCATCGCGCCGTGAATGCCGAGGACATCGGCGCGCCCTGCAGCCGCCATCGCGATGCCGATGATCGCAAGGACGATCAGGATGATCGCACCGAAATCCCGCTCGCCCGTCGTGAGTTGCCCCATTGTCGGTTTCTCCCCTGCAGCAGCGTCTCGCCCAGCCTCTTGTCTGGGAACTTGCACGCGACGCGCCAAATTCAAGGGTGAAAGCAGTAAAAAATTTCGATTAGGCGCTAAAGAATCGACAGGCTTGATAAATAGCAAATTCGAGGACGTGGAGCCGGAACTTTTCACGCCCTTCAGAGCGAGTGCGTTCGTCAGGGTGTTGATTGCCACTGAGAAGTGACCCGGCGTTGGAGTGAACCCCTCGGGCTGGACCACGGGACCCAGAAAAACTGATACACTCTGCGGGCCTCAATCGGAGAAGGCTCATGAAGTCCCGAGGTCCATATCGCCGGCATTCGACGCCGTTCAAGTTGCAGCTTTGCCAGGATATCCGAAACGGCGTCATAGGACGGCGCGACGCACAGCGGACATACGGCGTTTCGGCAAACCTCATACAGCTATGGCTGACGCAGTTCGATCGCGGCGATCTGAACGATGAGGAGGCTGAGGCCAGCGTCATTGCCGAGTACGAGGCCCACATTGCGGCGCTTGAACGCAAGGTCGGCCAGCTCACCATGGAGCTGGACCTGGTTAAAAAAACACCGCGCCAGTTGATCGCCGGCGACAGCGGGAGCTCCTCCATCATCACCGGTCCCCGGCCTGCTCTGTCAGACGGGGGTGCAAAATGATCGATCTCCCGAGGAGCACTTACTATTATCGATCAACGGCAAAAGCTTTAAATCTCGGCGACAGCGAGCTCATTGCAATCATAGAGGACATCCAGGACGAGTTGCCTTGCTATGGATACCGACGCGTAACACACGAGCTTCAGCGAAGAGGCCACCTCGTCAATCACAAGCGTGTCGCCCGCGTCATGCGGGCCAATGGCCTCGGGATCAAGCCTCGCAAGCGGTATGTTCGCACGACGGATAGCAACCACGATTCGCCGATCTACCCGAACCTTTATCGCAATGTGATCCCGGCGCGGCCCGATATGGTCTGGGTGGCCGACTTCACGTACATCCGCATCGCCGCTGGCTTCTGCTATCTCGCTGTCATTCTCGACGCCTGCAGCCGGAAAGTCATCGGCTATGGCCTGTCAAAACGCCTGGATACGCCGCTGGCATTGGCAGCGTTGCGTTCGGCGCTCGAGAACAGAAAGCCTCCACCCGGCTGCATTCACCACACGGACCGCGGATGCCAATACGCAAGTGAGACCTATCGACGAGCGCTCGATGCGGCAGGTCTACAGGGATCCATGAGCGCCGTCGGCAACCCTTATCACAATGCGCAGGCAGAAAGCTTCATGAAGACCCTGAAAGTGGAGGAAATCTACCCCGCAGGCTACGAGAGATTCGCTGACGTGGCCGAACACTTGCCCAGGTTCATCGAGCAGATTTACAATACCAAACGGCTGCATTCAGCCCTTGGCTATTTATCGCCAGCAGAATTCGAAACTCAACTCGCCCAGCAGGCGGCTTAGTTTGAAGCGGTTCGATGGTCCAGCCCGAGGGGTTCACTCCAACGCCGGGTCAGTTCTCAGTGGCAACCAACACAGTCTCTATGCAGCGTTTGACTGTCCGACATCAGCGCCCATGAGACAGAATTGGTTTAGAGGATTTTCGGCTCATCGTAGCTCTATCAAAGGAAGCGAAGATGAGACAGAAAACCGGGCCGCAGACATCGGCGGCCGAAAAGACAATCAAGGACATCCGGCGCGCGACGCGCAAGCATCACTCGGCGGAGGACAAAATCCGCATCGTGTTGGAGGGGCTGCGCGGCGAAGACACCATTGCCGCGATCTGCCGCCGTGAAGGGATCGCCGAGAGCCTGTATTATATCTGGTCGAAGGAGTTTCTCGAAGCGGGCAAGAAGCGGCTAGCCGGTGACACCGCGCGTTCGGCCACCAGCGACGAAGTGAAAGCTCTGCGTCGTGAAAGCCGCGACCTGAAGGAGGCGCTGGCCGATCTCACCCTGGAAACGCCTGCTCAAAAAAAGCATGATCGCGGATGGGGGCGACGACGAATGAGATATCCCGCCACCGAGAAGCTTGAGATCATCCGGATCGTTGAGCAGTCGCACCTGTCGGCCAGGCAGACACTCGACAAGCTCGGCATTCCAAGGCCGACCTTCTACCGTTGGTATGATCGTTTCGTAACCCACGGCGTCGAAGGCCTGGAGGACCGGACGTGCGCGCCGTCGCGTGTCTGGAACCGCATTCCCGACGATGTCAGAGATCGGAGGCGTCGCCATACCGCATGCGCGATGATCTCGGCTGGAAAGCGGTGGCGTTTGTATCTGGCGGACGCATCGTCAGTCATGCCGATAGACTATTGCCTCGATCAGCACCAGCCGGTTAAGGCGACGCCTCCATACTACGCCTACACACGCGCAATCTCACGGATCAGATCATTTGTCTCTGGTCTCGTCGTTTGGTGCCGATAACGAAGAGCAGAAACAGTTCGCGAAATTTCAAGGCCGTCGATGAGTATCGAAACGAGGTCCCTGTCTGCTGGAATTGCCGTGGTTGGCAAAATCACCGCGCCTAATCCCTGCCGCGCGAGTTCGACTAACCAATCCACGCGATTTGACCGATAGGCCGCGTAGAGTTCGTGACCTTGGTCTGCACATGCCCGATGCAACGCATCGCGCATTTCGCAATTGGGTCGATCGAGCATGTCAGTTTCAGCGAGTGTCGAAAGAGAAACAGCGTCTCGTTCAGACAACGGGTGCGACTTGGACACCACAACCTTGTAGGACTCGTCATAGAGCTGGTCTATTCGATAGAGGTCTTCACTGACCGTCGCCGCTGTGACAACGACGTCAAATTCACCCTCTCGCAATCCGACCAGAAGCTTGGAGGCAGACGCCACGATCAACTCTATTTCGGCTTGCGGCAATCGTGTACGGAAGCGTTCCACGGCGGCTGAAATCCGGTTGTGACCAATCGTTTCGCCAACACCGACAGAAATAGGAACCCGCTCTAGTCGCGTGTGGCGGACGGCTTCTGCCTTAGCTGCCTGCGTTTCGTCATGCGCTTTCTGTAGCCTTGGCTGCATCAGTTTTCCGAGTGCCGTCAACCTGCATCCCGCGCGGTCCCTGACAAACAGATCACCCCCGAGCTCGTGTTCAAGTTTCTTGATCGCGGTCGTCAAGGACGGTTGGGAAACATTTGAGGCGCTAGCGGCATGGGTGAAGTTGCGATGCTGGCAGACAGCCAAAAAATACCTGATCTGGTTCATCTCCACTGCCACAGTCTCCGTCACTTTCTGCCATGAGGTTCACCATAGCACATGTCTATCAAAGAATAGAAGTTCGGGATTGGCGCCAGAGGCATTCGGCATGGGAAAAGGGTGCATCGAAAGCAAACACAACGACCTCTCAATCAGGAGGCGACCATGAAAGCCCAAATTCTCAAGACACTCGCCGCTTTGGCCTTGATCACGACATCTGCAGCCGCACAGGAAACCCCAATGGAAAATCACACTGCCAGCTACATCGCCATGCCCGCCGCTGAAGGCCAGACCGAAGCATTCGCCGAATTTCTGGCCGGAGCCGCCCCGATTGTCGCGGACACCGAACCAGGCACCGTGCTTTGGTTTGCCTTACAAGCCGACGATACGCTCGCGATCTTTGATATCTTCGTGGATGAAGAAGCGCGCAATGCGCATTTCTCCGGCGCTGTGGCCGCGGCTTTGAACCAAAATGCCGACGCGCTGGTCGCCGGGGGCTGGGACGATGGTGTTGTCGCGAATATCAACAATTCCGATGTCCTGTCGGTGAGGGAATCGGTTGATCTCTACTCGGCCACGACAGCCACGTACATCACGCTCGAAGCAGCACCCGGCAGAGGGCCGGAATTGGCAGCCTTGCTGACCGCAGCTGGTCCCATCGTCGGAGAAACCGAACCCGGCACATTGTTCTGGGCGGCGCTGCAGATTGACGAAAAATCCTTCGCAATCTTCGACATCTTCACCAACAATGCTGGCCGTGAAGCACACTTTGCCGGTCAAGTCGCCGGGCTGCTGAACGAACGGGCAGCGGAGTTGGTCGCTGGCGGGTGGGACGACGGTGTGGTCGCTAACGTCCACAACTTCGACATCCTCGCCATCAAGTAACGCGATGTGACAGGAACAAGAGGCGCCTGGTGCAACGCATCAGGCGCTTTGCCGAACGAATTTAGATTCACCGTGAAGCGGTCGTTCGAGTAACTGCAGCGAATTAGCGCTTTGTTCGCATTGCTGACCTCCATCCTTTGCGCAGCGACCGTCCGCTCTCCGCCCATCGCGTCCTACGACGTGCGCAGGGGGCACACTTGTCTACCAAGATCGGCAGCGCCGATCACACGGCACGCGATAGGCCCGGCCGCGCACCAGCGCCGTGTCCGAGCCCTCGGGAAGTGAGGCCGAAGCCTCACCCGAAGGGATCGTATTCCGAGACGATCACGACCTCGTCGCCGTCGATTTCATCGGCGGGGACGGCGCCGAAGGTTCCATCCCCAGCCTGGAAAACGACGATCGAGACCATGAGCGTGGCGGCAAGGGAGGCGGCGGAGGCGTGTGCATCTTTGCGGGACATCTGTTTGGAGGCGTCGCCTTAACCGGCTGGTGCTGATCGAGGCAATAGTCTATCGGCATGACTGACGATGCGTCCGCCAGATACAAACGCCACCGCTTTCCAGCCGAGATCATCGCGCATGCGGTATGGCTTTATTACCGGTTCCCGCTGAGCCTGCGCGATATCGAATACCTGCTTGCCGAGCGCGGCATTGCCGTCTCGTTTCAGACCGTCTCAGAATGGACGACTAAGTTTGGCCTGAAATTCGCCCACCAACTCAAGCGGCGGTCGATCGGCAACTTCGCAGACAAATGGCATCTCGATGAGATGGTCGTATCGATCAAGGGCAAGAAATACTGGCTGTGGCGCGCCGTCGATGCCAACGGCTACGTTCTCGATGCTCTGCTGCAAAGCCGCAGAAACAAGGGAGCCGCTCTTCGGCTGATGCGCAAATTGTTGAAGAGCCAAGGTGTTGCGCCGCGCGTGATGGTGAGAGACAAGCTGCGTTCTTATTCCGCCGCAAAGCGAGAGATCATGCTGGGGATCGAACACCGTTCGCACAAAGGGCTCAACAACCTCGCAGAAAATTCTCACCTTCCCGTTCGACGACGAGAGCGACGCTGATGCGGTTCAAGTCGGCAGGTCAATGCCAACGTTTCGTCTCAACCCACGGCCAAATTGCCAATCTTTTCCAACTTCATCGAAAACACCTGAATGCCGCTGATCATCGCCAACTCCGCGCCCTCGCCAGCGCCACCTGGCGTGAGATCGCGTTGCCGATCCAAGCCTGAAATTCAGGACAAAGAAATGATTGCGTCCTACGTCAGGTTAAGGCGACGCCACCTTTCCGGTACCCTTCACATCGACTTCCCAGCTTAGATGCTCAAATCTTCAGGAAGTCCGCAGTGTCGGGGTCCACTGGAATGCCTTCGACCTTACGGCGCTCAGCCTCGCGCCATTCCCGATCCCCTGGCGCCATCACCTCTTGTCCTTCACGCGCTGGTGCATTGCGCAGGCTGTCGATGTAATGGGTCATGCCCGCGTCAAACCCAGCGCGGCCAGCGAAGTGATCTGGGTTAATCGCGAAGACGAAGTGCCCCATATTACGCGGTGTGCTGATGTCTTTGGCGCCCACCATGGGGATAAAATCCGGATCGAGCGTTGTCCCCATAAGAATGGCCGAAAGAAGTGTTGCTACGCCCGCAAGCGCAGCGCCCTTATAGCTATAATCAGCCCCCCCCAGCGGCAACACCATTTCCGCCTCATGCGCATTGGTCGTCGGCACGCCGGACCTGTCGGCGGCGACGCCGCCAGGAAGCTCCTTGCCGAGCGAGCGATAGAGAAGAACCCGGTTCATTGGAATAGATGATGTTGCCATGTCCAAAAGCCATGGCTTCTGTCCCGCGAGCGGTGCAGCAAAGGCCAGCGGGTTCGTACCATGGAAGGCCGTGGCTCCCCCGAAGAGCGGCACCATTGAGTCGGTATTGGTCGTTGCAAAGCTCATGAAGCCTTGCTCTGCGCCGGCCAGCGCGTAGGCGCCCGCGGCCCCCAGGTGGGAAGAGCGACGTACGCCGACGCCGGCCATGCCCGTTTCTCGCGCCAGGTCGCAGGCAAGTTCCATTGCACGGTAAGCTGCGTAATGGCCAAGGCCATCATCCCCATCAACCGTGGCGGAGGAGGGGCCCTTCTGCTCGATCGTCAACTGCGGCTTTTTGTTGAGCCGGCCTCCCTTCAACATCTGGCAGTAGTGGTGGGTTAGCCGCACGCCATGGTTGTCAACACCGACACGCGAGGCGTGCATCATGGCGCGCGTCGCCGCTTGAAGGGACGGTTCGCTGGTGCCCACCCGTCGGAAGGCTGCAATCACGTATTGCTCCAGAACATCCTCAGCTACATGAATAGTCTCATTGGCCATAATTGATCACTTCTATTGATTGGAGGCTGGTGTGTGGCGGAAAGATTTGTAGGCTACGGGACCTGACGTGCTGGAAATATTCAGGAGCGGTCACAGCCTCATTACGGCAACCCTGTGAAGGACTTGTGTTAGAGAACCATTGGCGTCCCAGACCTCTTCCTGACCAAGAACAGGTTCGCTGGTTCGGATCCCTTCAAGAGCGATATCGTGCTGCCCTCCGACAAGAGAAAGAGTTTCGAGCAAGGCCGAACATGGAAGCCGTCGAAACGCTGACAGCTATGCCGCAGGTGAGGAGGTGGCAAGACTGCACAGGCTTGGATGGCTGCCGGCTTGATGGCTACTCAGCGTCCGAACTCGTAGCCTCATATCCCGTTGCGTCCGCGAACTTCGGCACCAACCGCACAAGGGCGACGCTTTTAGCGGGCTCCCATCTCGCGGAAACGCCAAGGACGATCCTTTCGCGTGCAACACCGATTTAGTCGGTCATTGCGACGCGTAATCAATTGATCGCCGCGAGCCGAACTGCGTATTGGTCGGCTCTTCATCCGCTGCGCCTGCGGGCGCGGCTTCGTGGTAACGCGCTTCTGCTATACTCGGCACTATCTCAATAGGCTCGTGGAACACATCGGCAACCCCGATGTTAGGTGCCCAAAAAGGGAGGAAGGAGATGGTTATCGAGGACCTAGAAACAGCCTGCCGTAATTTTGAGGACGAACACGGCATCGACGCTTTCCTCGCCGCGATGGCGGAGATCATGCAAAGGCGGCTTTTACGCCATGGCATTTATGCCGAATTCGAAGATCAGGTACAGGGCGGGCCAGCGACACCTGACCAAGCTGCTGCTCCCAGCGGCCTTGGGGAAGGCCGCCGCTTTCTGAAGGGGCCATCGAAATGTACGAGGGCAACGACCACATAACAAAAGCATCTAGACGGTTATGGCGCCTGACCAACTAGCGAACGAACCAGAACAGAAAGCCGCCTACGAGTTGAACGCGAGTATGACGGCCATAAAGCGCGCGAGGCCAACATCGGTGTTCGTGCGATCGCCGACAATCGTGTAGTAGATCGGATGATCGAGTGCGTCATCCCTGTTTGGACGCGTATGCCGAGGTGAAGGCCCGCGGGTGGCAATGGGACGCTATCTTTAGAACAGACCGCCGAAATCCGCCCGAAAATGCATGAGTGGAACCAACGGTTCAGAGGTGGATAGACCTATCGCTTCAAGACGTTACGGAAAAAATTCCCAAGATCGGCGCCCTCTTGCCGGACGACGGGGATTTACTGTTGGCCCAAATCGATGGAGAAAGCACGGGCAACTCAATAAGATCGGATTTGCGTCGTGGATGTCTCCCCACGGAAAACCTTCCTATCGCAGGGCGATGCAGATCCGGGCTCCACGGTTCGCCTCAAGTCCGGGCAAATAGCCGGCTGGTGGGATGGCCTCCACCGTGCTTTATTCAGAGGGAGCCGCTCCGTCCCCGCGGACGCGCCGAGAGGGTCACTCGGCATAATATAAAATTCGCTTCTTTTGCTTCACGGCGCGTCAATATGGACCATGGTAACTAAGTCGCGGACGATGATGTTCGGTGCTGTTCTGGGCCAGTAGCAGCGCTCAGAAACCGAACTTCTATAAGTGGCCCAGCGGTCTGAGACCCATTATTTCGCGAGGCGAAGTGACCGACGGTTCGATTATCGAGATACTGACAGGCCACGGCGCGACAAACTTCTCTTGGCAATGGCCTGTCGCAATAGCGGCGGCGGTGGCAGCCGGTTGGGCGATCCACGTTATATTGACGAGAGTCCTTCATAGAACGCCCAGTGATTCTGATCCTTCTCCGACAGAAAGCCGCTTCCGAAATGTCTTCGCAATGATGGACGAGAGAAGGCGGCAGTCTCTCATTCGCTACAACATGGAAAAATATGAATGCGGTCGCGAGGAAGCGATGCGGCGAGCGATGGATGATCGAAGCCGTGACTCCGACCGTTGGTCTTAGCGTCGGGCAGCGATGCAATCCGCATGCATCCGCGATGCCTGTTCGTACATGCCGTGTTCCCGCGGCGTTCAGGTGAGTATTAGCGGTTATACCTTCGCGGAGCGCTCATGCATAGAACGAGCCCGCCCCTCGTTCGAAGGAGGGCCGGGCTCCGCGTCTTTCAGTGACAGTGATACCCACCCTTCCTGTGGTCGTTGTGGCAACCGTTTGCATCGGTCCCTCCGCTGTGTGCAAGGGTCAAAGGTGTAGATCCGGCGACCGTAATCGCGATTACAAGAAGTTGAACTATTCTTATGGTTTTGACCCTCAAACGTTGAGGAATTGGCCAAAAGTCCGGAGCCGAGTCGATCCCCATCTCTTCGGCACCTGTCGCGAGAAGACAGGACAGTAAGACCCTTTCTTGTCAGCAACTCACGTTGGCGATGCAATTGGCGGGAGCAACTTTTAAACCATCGAAACAGCAGCCGGGCGCAAAACGCCCGCTACTCAAAGCCATTTCCAGGCCGCCAAAGCACGGGTGGAATCCCAAGGCGATAAGAACGCAAAGGGCAAGTTGCCGAGCCATTTCGCGCACCTCTTCAACTTTGGCTCTCCAGCGCACGTCCAGTTTGTTCGTGCGCTGGGAGGCCGCAGGGCCGGGACAGTCTGCGGCGTCTTACTTCAAGCCGGCGACCTTGCGGAGATCGTCATTCATCCGGCTTTGCCAGCCCCTGCCGGTGGCCTTGTAGTGGTCGACCAGGTCGGGGTCCAAGTGGGTGGTAACAGGCGTCTTTGTGGAACCGGCCTTCGGCCTGCCGCGAACGGCTTTCTCCATCTTCGCCGTGATTTCGGGAAAGACTTCCTTGAACGGGCGGAGCGAACGCTTCTCCTCGTCTGTCAGAGGCGGATTGTCGGACACGGCGTCCACGTCTGCCTGCGAATAGCCGTGGGGCTCGACCTTTTTGGGAAATTTGCGGGCCATCAGGTTCCTTTCGTCTTTCCGGGCTGGACGCATCGGAGATATCCGAAAGCGCCTCAGTGCCGAGGGTTACGAACATCACAACGACGGTGCCGTCAGCGAGGCGGCCAATCGCCTTGGAGCGGCCATTCTTGGCGGGAACGACTGCTGCGGCAGGAAAAACTCGAAAGACAGGGCGGCAAAAGTCGAAGCCGTGCTTCTCGAAGTTGGCAATTCGCTTCGGTTGGTCCCAATGATCTTCATATAATGTACGTACGATAATTCAGGCTGAGACGCAGGGGGTTTCTGTACGTACGATAGACATTTTTGTACGTACAAAGCGCGTCGACCCTATGCCGGCAATCCGAAGGCTCTCGCGAACAAAGTCTATGGCGGCCGGCTTGGTAACAATGGCGCGGATGACGGCTGGCGCTATCGCGGCCGCGAACTGGCGCAGATCACCCGCAAACCCAATTTCGCCAAATCCGGTCTCGCCGACACGCCTGAAACCGCAAGCCACATGGCAACGGCGGTGCGCATCCTCATCGACGGGATGGCGCATGGGCTTTTTACCGGGAACAAGCTCGCCGATCACGACTATCTCGTCCATACAACCCGCGATATCGAAGAGCTGCAGCGCTGGCGCCTCGGCCCCGATCAATACCACAAGGAACGGCTAGCAGCGGTCAAGGCCATAGAGGGTCGGACGGAAGAGTGGTTTTGGTCGCTTGAAGGCGAGGTCCGTAAGATCGACAATCTCGCCTATCGGATTGCAGCGGCGGAGCAGATGATGGCGAGCACCGCGGCGGCGATCAAAGGTCTGCAGGCGCTCGTCTCCGCGCAGTCCGGGGACATCAAGGTCATCAGAGAAATCTTGCAGCGCATCGAAGCCGGCAGCGAGGAAATGAGAGGCCGCCGTAAACGTCAGCCTCGACGGCCTCTCTTCCGGGGCGCCTCGTACCACCCCGAGTATCGCCTTGCGACTATCCTAGCGTGAGTCCACTCGCTCGAAAATACTTTCCGCAAGTCAAAGAAATCCGCTGAGGCGCGGCAAGCGACACAACAAAACGAGCGAACATTGCGGGATTCGGACAATCGGCCACTCCTGGAGAACGGAGCGGCCGATTGTTGCGGCCGGTGGGAGAGGGGAAACAGGGTGGCCGCTCTCGTGCAACTTCGAAGCAGCCGCTATGTTCCTTCTAGGGAGCTCATATACGTCGTGTTCGGCGATCTCATCGGATCGTAACAGGTGCGGTCGATATGCCGGTCGCTCCATGGGGTTCACATGGTATTGCCACCGGGAGTGCAGAAAGAACGGTTGCTTCGATTTCTTGAGCATCTCAGTATCGGAGAATATCGTTCGTTTGCCCATCAGTCCGGTTTGAAAACCGCGATCGTCGCTCGTGACCTCGGACTGGTTAGGTGGCTGGATGAAGCTCCGCCTTGGCGCTTTCGCTTGACCAAAAAGGGTGTGACGTACCGAGAAATGCTGGCAGCTCACGTTCGGCAACGGCGGCAAAGAAGCACGACCTCGCACTTCGTTTCGAATGATCGCGACGATTGAGAAAGAGACTCGAAAGGTTGAAGGTGAGCGTCTAATTTCAAAGCGCGCGACCATCGTGATTCGAAACTGCGAGGCTCTCAAAGCATACGCCGGCGAAGCGTACGGCGGCGCCGAGTGCGAGTACGCAAAATTGTTTCCTGTGCCGGCGGTACGTTTGTTGGCGTAGCGCTCCTGCGGCGCCTAAACCATCGGTGCGCGCTTGCCATCAAGCGCAATCTCTATAGTCCTGATCATGTCGGCCGCCTCGAGAAGCAAGGAGGCGAATTCCTCATTCGACAATTGCGAAACCATCTTGGTTGAGGAAATAATATCGAGAGCGACGTCGGAGTCGGCCGCCGCCTCCAATTCGTCGAGCGCCTCAGCGCCTTCTTGTATCGTGATGTAGGCGTGGTTGAGGAGGAACAATTTCTCGTCGTCGGAGAGTGTCGCCGGAATGTTTGCGGCGTGGATCAACTCAGCGATAACATCCGAAACTGCTTTCATTCAGGCTCCAAGGCAGTTGGCTTGAGTGGGCGGGTCTTCAGGCTTTATTCCGGCCGAAATGCTCCTTTGCGGTGGCCTCCAGCAATGGCTTGTCCGTGAAGGGGTTAAACGCGCCGCCAGGGTAGGCATCCAAGAGGTATTTCGCGAATGCTTTCCGAGCGTCCGGACGCCACGACCTCGTCGAGTCCATCCTGTGGAAAGCCTTTCAGCTCGGATGTCAGCCCGTGAAGATATCGTAGACCGCCCAAGAGCCTGCTCCGTCGTACCGGGTCTCGTGGCCCGGCGACTTTGGTAGCTTTGACATTTAAATCCCCCGCCGCAACAATACCGCACCTCTACCGGCTGACAATACCGACCGCGCGATATCCCTTCCTCGGGAGTGTCTGACAACAATTCACCGGATCATTAAATTTGTCGTGTCTTCCGAAAATCGGCTTTCATTTCCCCGTCCTAAAATGCCGCAGAAGTGAGCCGAACGAGGATTATCTTGGTTCTGAAGTTGCTGGTTGCAGGTGCTATTGCTGTCGCTTTCCGCCGTCGGTCAGACATTTCCATTGGACGTGGGCGCGTGAAAACCGCGTTCAAGGAGGTTTCTGATCTAAAAATGCGAGACGCGCCAATTGAGCCTAGCTGGATTGTGTCAGGCTCGCCCATCGCACGTGCCGCCGATCATGTCCGCAGCGCGGATGACTCGTCTTATTCCGCCATTTGGGATTGCACTTCTGGAACCTTCCGCTGGTACTTCCACTGGGATGAAACCGTAGTGATCCTAGAAGGCGAAGTTCATATCACCGATGAGGACGGTTCTTCCCGCACGTTGCGCGCGGGAGATATGGGCTACTTCGCCGCGCGAACCTGGGCGACCTGGCGCATTGACAACTATGTGAGAAAGGCCGCCTTCATTAGAAGGCCGTTCCCTTCACCCGTTGCGGCGGTCTATCGCCTGCGCAATGCTTTCCGCCAGCAAAAAACCTTCTAGCTACGTGGGGGAAATTGGGTGGGTGAGCATCTGGTGCTCATCCATAAAAAGATGGGCGAGCCGCCTCTGGGGATTAGCGGCTCGCCCGTCCTACCAACCTACGACAGGGGATGTTTACGGTGGGTGGGACTCGAACAGCGATCTCTTCAAAAGGTTCCGAGTGAGAAGCAATTAAAGCGCGATCAGCAGATAAAACGACATTGCGACTGCAAGCGGCCCGACCACGAGCATAACGAGGAGTTCGTCACGCCATGGTGCAGACGGCGGCGCGCGCCTCTCCCCCTCATTTCTCCCGGATGGTTTTTTGCACTCGCCCATGTCGGGAAGTTGCCAGATCGACTGAGCCGTGCAAGTTGAGAGCGCGTCGCCGGTTGATGAATCGTTAATATCCCGGCGCGGGTGCTTCATCGTGATAAGCGCAGCCATTCTGTTACGCCATACTTAGCTTTGGCCATGCATTTGGCGACCCGCCCGCTGATCTGCCAGTCGAAGTTCCCGCAGGCGCCGCGTCTTGGCTTCCCGTGCGGCGCGCGCTTGCTCGATCATGAGTTTGGCGGCACGAGTGGTTTCGTCGATGTTGCCGCGCGCGGACCGGGTAGGCGCTGGTTTTTGATCGGGTGTCATTATGCCCTCCTTTTAATTCCACAGCGGGATCGCGCCCGCATGGGAGGGGACATAGGGCAGGCGGGCGAGTATCCAAGCCGGTAGGACGCAAACGGAAGCCGCTCGGCGGGACGTGCGATGAACGCTCCGCGGCTTCCAGCCTGCGTCGCAGTAGGCAAGATGGTATATGGCGCTCGGCGAAATTAAAGCAATCGCTGATGACGCAGCACGCTCGCTTTTCGGGCGGGTCGTCGTTGTCAGGCTATTGTCACGCAGTAGCAGCCGATATTCCGGCGAGTGCGGCCGCGAGCTCGTCAAGGCCCATCAACTCATTTCACCCATGAGCGCTATTCCTACACCAGAGCTGGACATCACTGCGAACTCGTTCGTCACGCGTTGCGTTACCCGTCCAGTTTCTAAGCCGCCGCCGTCCATGCCCACGCGCCGCCGCCTCGACCAAGGGCGTGCAGTTAATCGTTCTTCAGTTCTCCATCGCCAGCGCCTTTGCAAGAAAGCCGAGGGCCGAACCCGGATGAGTTTTTTTGCGGTTCATAAAATGGTTTCTTGCTCACCGGACTGATCCTTTGTGGAAGCGCGACACCAGCGCCCGAATGAGCGTCGTGAGCGAATGAACCGTGCGCGTGTTGCACGTGGTTGTTGGGATCCACGACGTCTCGCCGCTCGTTAACGACACCTTGCGGACAATGAAGCGGCGAGATTTGCGAAAGTTCCTAGGCTCGGACAATTGCCATTTGCCGTTCGGACCAAGGTCTGGTCGCGGCAAAATGGTTCCATACAGGAGAACTCAACGGGCGCTGCGGTTGAGAAATCACCAGCCGGGATATGCCCACCATCTTCTGAATTTGCGTCATGGATGACCGAGAACGCCTCTCGGCCTACGGGTCCTTGGAGGACAGGTAGCAAGGTGTGTCGAGCTATATCCATTCGATGCTGTCACGCGGTGTGACGTGAGATATCGACGAGTGTGACATTCTAAGGACTGCCGTTCCGGCGGTCCTGTTTGCAGAGTTTTGGTGATCGGACATGACGTGGAAAACATCGCTTCTCGCCTGGTTAGCAAGCGCCAGTCATGATGTCCCTCCGGCAGGTCAGTCCTCCAGTTGTTATTCGCCGGCCTTGGTGGCTGCTTGCTCGGCCCGTACTCTGAGTAAGCGGCCACGTGCCACGAGTATCTGGCGGAAAGACTGAGGCAAGCAAGAACCGAAATGCAGGAACAAACTCGCTCCTATCTGGTTTTCTGCTGAAACAGTCCGTGAAGGGGCAAGGCCTCAATCCGGGCAACACGCTAGCGAGCGAGGGACATGCCATGGTCGATTTTGAAGAGCTTGTTCGCACCGAAGCTTACCATATTTGGGAATCGGCTGGCCGGCCCGACGGCTGCGATCGCGAGCACTGGCAAATGGCGCTCTTGCGCGTGCAAGTCCGTATGCAGGAAGCCCTGAATCGTAAAACAGCGGTGGTGGTGCCTCTGTCCGTATCGCGCGTTGTTCTTTCTTCCCGCAAGCAGAAGCGCCGCGACACGAGCCCGAACCGGATCGTTTCAGCCTGACCGGCCATACCACCGCGTCTCGGCGACGTTCAAACAACGGAGATTCACCTTCCGGCCATGCACGTGCTATCTGTCGTGTCCGAGATTTATCCACTGATAAAAACCGGGGGGCTGGCTGACGTCGCCGGAGCGCTTCCCAAGGCATTGGCCAGCCAAGGCGTCACGGTTCTATCGCTCGTGCCGGGGTATCCTCAGGTCCTTGCACAGCTTCCATATCGGCAGGAGATCGGCCGCCTCGAGGCGGTGCTCGGCCACACCGCGATTGTGTCGCGTGCGAAGACCGAAGGCCTGGACCTGCTCGTCCTCGAGGTGCCAGCGTTGTTTGACCGGGCTGGCGGCCCGTATGTCGACGAAGATGCGAGCGATTACCCCGACAACTGGCTGCGCTTTGCGGTTCTTTCTCTTGCAGGTGCTCGTATTGGCTTAGGTGAACTGCAGCATTTGAAGATAGACCTTGTTCACGTTCATGACTGGCAGGCGGCACTTCTCCCGGTTTATCTTCGACACAGGTACGCAAGCACACTGCCCGTCGTTTGCACGATCCACAATCTCGCTTTTCAAGGGCAATTCGCTTTCGATATCGCACCGCGACTTGACCTGCCGTCTTCGGCCCTCGACGTGGATTGCCTGGAGTACTACGGCGGCATCGGTTTTTTGAAAGGTGGCCTTACCTGCTCGGACATCGTGACGACTGTGAGCCCCACCTACTCAAGGGAAATCCTTTCACCGGAGTTGGGCATGGGGCTGGATGGCGTCTTGCAAACGCGTCGGTCGGCGCTCTACGGAATCGTCAATGGAATCGACTCGGAGGTTTGGAACCCGGCGGTGGATCCGTATCTTCCAATGACATATGATGTTCGGTCGCTGGCACGTCGCCAACAAAACCGTGCCGCGCTGCTTCGCCGTTTCTGTCTCGTTGATCATCGAGGGCCTCTCTTTGCAGCGTTGACGCGTCTTACGTGGCAAAAGGGCGCCGACATGCTGCCGGCGGCAGCGGAAGAGGTCGTCGCGCATGGGGGATGTCTTGTAATCTGCGGGCAGGGGGATCGTGCAATTGAATCAGCTCTGCAGAATTGTGCCGAACGCTATCGTGAGCATATCGGCCTGCACGTCGGCTACAGCGAGGACTTAGCGCATCTGATCGTTGCGGGGTCTGATATTCTTGTCCAACCTTCGCGATTTGAGCCATGCGGTCTGACACAGCTTTACGCCATGCGATACGGTGCTATACCTCTCGTCAGTCGCACCGGTGGCCTTTCCGAAACCATCATTGACGCCAACGAAGCCGCGATGGCGCGGGAGGTCGCGACAGGATTCCAGTTTCATCCGGTTGAGCCACACAGCTTCCGTGAGGCAGTTCGGCGCGCATGCGAAGCATACTCTGACCGAAGCTCTTGGTCCGGTCTGCAACGACAGGCGATGAAGGCGGATTTTTCCTGGGAACGGAGTGCCGCGCAGTATGCCCAATTGTTCGAAGCGGTCTGGGGGGCCTGGCACCAATCCACGGGCGGTTCAGCGCGAGCGTCGGTGGACCTCCCCTAGCGATCAGATCTCGGCAAATCCGCGAAAGTGCCAACGAAATTTGGCAGCGCGACAGTTCTGAAGACGGGCTCACGCTTGACCACTGGATTCAAGCTCAGGAAGAGGTTGATGCCGAACCTGCGGCAGAGCCGGCAGCGATCGCACGAGATCCTGATAACCTTCAGAACCGCCCTCCGCCGCCGAGTTAGGGGTCAAGCTGTTATTGAATGCTCTTCACGCAGTTGCTTGACCCCTCGCAAGGCCGGGCGGCTTTCTTCCTTCGTACGGAATCGGACGATAGGTGCCGCCGTCATTTGGGCGTGTGGACGGTGCCTGTCGTCGTCGCATTCGAACCTGGGCGCGGCGAAACCGTCCATGGACCGGGACAGGCGCTCGACTACCTCATGATCCGTTGGCCTGTTCAGCGCGGAAGGCGGTACGAACAGGCATGTGCGGTGACGGCGATGTGCGTCGAGGGGCATGGTGGTCTGTCGCAGGCCCGGAAAGCCTTTATCGCGGCGGCCGTGGAAGCTGGTATTCTTCCCATGATGCGCACGGCCGGTTCGCTGGTGGCAACCTCGATTTCTTACCCCTGATGAACAATGACGGCCCCTCTTTGACCCGTTGTCGCCCGCATCGTGGTGGGCGACGCTATCCATAACCAAGCGACCCGCGCCTTGGCTTGCTAGGCGCTGGTCTGCGCGTGTGAAGCCGCGACAGGCTTGGACTCCGGCGATTCTCGGAAACGCAGGAAAATCGAAAGAACGACCAGCACCGCGGTCGACAGAAACTCCGACTGCCAGTTCTGAAAGGATTCGAACCAGAATTGCGCACTGACAGCATGGTCCCAGATCGTAGGTATCGACATCCCATGGCGTTGTGCGTCCCAGGTCGCGGAGCGGGTGCTCTGCAGCGAGTGCAAGGCAAAGCTCAGCAGGAATAAGGTGAATAGCGCTATTCCAAGCGAATACGCGTAAAGCGTTCGGCCGAGACCACCCGCCCGCACACTTTTCGGAGTGCCGGGCCGCCCGATTTGATCAGCGGGTTCCAGGTCATGCTCTTCAAGCTGATCAGGGTCTTTGGATTCTGCGGAACCTCGCTGAAACAGAAATGCCGTCAAAACGACATACGCCGACATCTGAAGGAACTCACTTTCCAAGTTTTCGAAAAGTGCGGATAGGAAATGCCGCTGGCGACATAACTGGCGAAGGCGGTGGCAGGCAGGCGATGTTCAGCCAACTGCTCATTGTGAACCGATAGCCCGCTCACCGTCATACCGACCAGCGTTCCAATCGTGGCGGCGACGAGCACGATGGTCAAACCGTTGTCTCGAACAAACTTCATCGACCTACTCCGTGAATGACTGGTTGTCCAGACCGGTGCGGAACGGCGTTGTTCCTCAACAGAGTGCTTTGTCCGTCGCACCTTCTCGGACGGAACCTTTCGAGGTCCTGCCTGTTCGATTGCCATTCTTGAAAGGTGAAGAGTTATGGCGAAAGAAATTGCGGGCGCAGTCGTGGTGATAACCGGTGCGTCGAGCGGCATAGGCCAGGCGACGGCTGAGGCTTTTGCCAGGCATGGGAGCCGGCTCATACTGGCTGCTCGAAACGGCGAGGCTCTTTCGCGGGTGGCGCATGCTTGCAACCGGCTTAGTGCGGAGGCGCTAACGGTCATTGCCGACGTCGGTGACGCCACATCTGTCAAAGCTCTCGCTGAAAAGGCATTAGCCTTCGGGCGGATCGACTTCTGGATCAGCATGCAGGCGTTGGTGCGGTCGGGCGTTTCGAGGAGACGCCGATCGAGGCTCATGAACAGATCATTCGAACCAATCTCTTAGGCCATATCAACGACGCCCATGCCGTTTTGCCGATTTTCCTTCGGCAGCAACGCGGTGTGTTCATAAACATGATCTCGCTTGGGGGCTTCGCCGCCGCGCCGTTTGCAACCGCCTACAGCGCCAGCAAGTTTGGTCTACGCGGGTTTTCCGAAGCGCTGCGAGGTGAGCTTGCGGACCGGCCCGGCATTCATATCTGCGATGTTTACCCGGCTTTCGTCGATACGCCCGGCCTGCGACACGGAGCGAACTACGTCGGCCGCGAGATCACCGCGCCACCCCCATTAATCGATGCACGTAACGTGGCGGAGGCCATCGTTCGCGTGGCGCGTTTCCCACGTGCAACGACGACCGTGGGGGCCATGACGAGTCTCTCCAGGCTCGTGCATCTGCTTGCGCCCGATCTTACCGCACGCATTCTGGCACGCGGGATGGCCAGCTATTTCAAGCGCGCACGGCGCGTCGCCACGGGTGACGGCAATCTCTACCACCCTTCAGCGGATGCAGCCCATATCGATGGAGGGCTGAGATCGCCTCACCGTACCAGCCGAACGGTGCTGGTCGCGCTGACAGGCATTGCGCTGCTCGGCTTCCTTGCTGCCAGACGCAGCCGACGATGATTTTCGGCGGCGTTGCCACTCGTTGCCACGCCAGCCCGAAGCGCGGGAACATCTCCTACTCAGTCGAGTTGGCTAGTTGAGCCTTGAAATGGAGAATACATGAGCGACAACGAACGCGGGCCGCTTCCGCCGCAGCCAGAACAGAAGCAAACGCCCCCCGGTTTGACGCAAGCCATGACGCCCGTTCCCGACCACGGTGAAGACAGCTACGTCGGGTCGGGCCGCCTCAAGGGAAAGGTTGCGCTGATCACAGGCGCCGATTCCGGTATCGGCCGCGCCGTGGCGATCGCGTTTGCCCGCGAAGGCGCAGATGTCGTCGTTTCCTATCTGAGCGAGGACGAGGATGCCAATGAAACGGCCCGCTGGATCGAACGGGAGGAGCGACGAGCGCTTGTCCTTCCGGGCGACATAACCACCGAAGAGCACTGCGCCCATCTCGTGCGCCAATGCATCGAGAACTTCGGGCAGCTCGACGTCCTCGTCAACAATGCCGCCTTTCAGCGCACCTATGCCGATATCGGCGATATCAGCGCAGCAGAATGGGATCGAACGTTCCGAACCAATATCTATGCTCCGTTCTTTCTCGCCCGCGCCGCGATCCCGCACATGAAGCCGGGCAGCTCGATTATCAATACGACGTCTATCCAGTCGCGCCAGCCATCGCCCCACCTGCTCGCCTACGCATCGACAAAGGGTGCGATCTCGAATTTCACGGCCGGTCTGGCCGAGATGGTCGCCGACAAGGGCATTCGGGTGAACGCCGTCGCGCCGGGGCCGATCTGGACGCCCCTTATTCCGTCCACCATGCCGCCGGAGAAGACGAAGGATTTTGGCAAGCAAGCCCTGCTTGGCCGCGCCGGCCAACCAGCCGAACTGGCGGGAGCATACGTCCTGCTCGCCTCCGACCTCGGCAGTTACATGACGGGCGCCGTAATTCCTGTCACGGGCGGCGAGATCATGATCTGAGCCGGCGCTCATCGTCTGCCCGCACTGCAGCTTATACGCAGGCCTTAGCGCCCAGAAACCGAAGATTTGTATATGGATACGTTCAAGAACCTACGCCTTCCGGCCTGTGCTCTCTTGGTTCTCTTGCCCGCGAGCGCGCACGCCCAGATCAAAGGCGAGATCGGCCGCGCATCGGACGTGATCATCGAAGGCTCAATTCTGGAGCCGGTAAAACTCCAGATAAACGATGAAAACAAGCTTACAGGGCTCATAAAGGCGCCGGACGGCTTCAAGGTCGACGTTTTTGCGCGCGATCTTGTCAACCCGCGCATGCTTGCGGTTTCCAACGCCGGCATCCTCTATGTCACCCGCCGCGCGGTCGGCGACGTCGTCATGTTGAAGGATGTCGATGGCGACGGCAAGGCCGACGGCGCGGAGACGGTCGCCAGTCGCCCGGGCATGCACGGCATCGCCTTCGATGGCGACAAAGTCTTCCTCGTATCCATCCACGACGTCTATACGGCCGATGTCAAGGAAGACGGTACATTCGGTCCTCTGACACGTATCATCAACGATCTGCCCGACGCCGGCCAGCATGCCAATCGTACTCTCGGTATCGGGCCGGACGACATGCTCTATATTTCTTCCGGCAGCACCTGCAATGAATGCCAGGAAGACAACCCCGAAAACGCGGCTCTTCTACGCGCCAGCAAGGACGGCAAGAGCCGCACGATATTTGCGAGCGGTCTCAGGAACACGATCGGCTTCGACTGGGAGCCAACGTCGGGTGCCCTCTACGGCGTCGACCACGGCATTGACTGGCTTGGGGACGATGTGCAGATCGAAGAACTGAACCTGCTCGAACAGGGCAAGAAATACGGCTGGCCCTATGTCTATGGCAAGAGTGGCCTCAATCCGCATATCGACCCGCCGGAAGGAATATCGCTGCAGGATTGGGCAAGGCAGTCGAGCGAACCGCTGCTCGGCTACACACCGCACAGCGCGCCGATGCAGATGGCGTTTTATGACGGTAACGCTTTTCCGGAAGACTATCGAGGAGATGCGTTCATCGCCATGCGTGGCTCGTGGAACCGCCGCCCGCCGAGCGGTTACGAGGTCGTCCGCATCGATTTCGAAAACGGCAAACCCGTCGCCTTCGAGCGGTTCCTTGAGGGTTTTCTGTTGCAGCAGGAGAACGGAAAATATGGATATCTCGGTCGACTGACCGGCGTCGCTGTAGGCATGGATGGTGCGCTGTTCGTAGCCGATGACAGCAACGGAATCGTCTATCGTGTGCACTACGAAGGCAGGCAAAAGGCAAGCGCGGAAAATGCCGAGGCCATTCCTAACGTCGTGGCGGAAAAGCCTGCGTCGAAGATCGCTCTCGACCTGATCGAGGCGAAAGAGGCGCAAGCAATTGCCTTCAGAAGTGCGTTTGCGGCGGACCAGCCGATTCCGCTTCAGTATAGTGCCGACGGCGACAATGCTTCGCCGGCACTGGAATGGGAGTCCGGACCCGAGGGCACAAAATCTTATGTGGTCATCGTCGACGATCCGGATGCCGACAAACCCAAACCGTTCACGCATTGGGTGGCCTACGATATTCCGGGTGACGTCATTAAGCTACGCGAGGGGATGTCGGGGACACCGATCCTCCAAGAGCCGAAGGGCCTGAAGCAGGGCGCCAACAGCATGGGATCGATTGGCTATACCGGGCCCAAACCACCGGTTGGCGATCCCGCCCATCACTACCATTTCCAGGTCTTCGCGCTCGATGTCGAGACCCTCGGCATCGATCCAGGCGCGATGCGTGAAGACGTCCTGAAGGCTATGGCGGGCCATGTTCTCTCAAAAGGGGAGATCGTCGGGACGTTCGAACAGAAAGCAGCAAACTGAGGAGATCACCGCGGTGAAAGCGCTCACCTGGCATGGCAAAAGGATATCCGTTGCGAAAGCGTTCCCGATCCAAAGATAGAGAATGGTCGCGACGCCATACCTGACCGCCGGCCGCGGAGACATTCCGAGACAAGAAGGATGGCTGCATCAAGGTCGTCCTCAAGCCGTAAGGCGAGCACGCGATGATCGTATGCCAGCCGGAGACGAAGCGAGGAGAAATCGATGACAGATACACACCGACATGAACAAATCCGCCGGCGCGCCTATTGGATACGGGAAGAGGAGGGCTCTCCCGCAGGTGAGGATCTGCGCCACTGGTCAATGGCGGAAGCGGAGTTCGAGGCGTCTAAATCGGATTCCGGCGGAGAGTCAGCCACAGCGGAGACACCAGTTGTGCAGATTTCGACGGGAAATGAGCCGCCTCGCAAGAAAATCAAACGCACTGAAGGACCCTGAAGCCGTGAACCACCTCGATCACGCAATTCAGGTCGCCCAGTCGGCACACGAAGGCCAGTCCGACAAGACCGGACGGTCCTATTTCGAGCACTGCCGTCGCGTTGCTGCTGCCGTCGCAGACGACACCGGGAAGATCGTCGCCTATCTGCATGATGTGGTGGAGAAAGGTACGGGTTGGACGCTGGATCGGTTGCGGGAGGAAGGATTTCCTCCCGACGTTGTTGGCGCGGTGGACGCGATGACGAGCAGGGCGGATGAGGAGTGGGAGGTTTTTGTTCGCCGGGCCGCTTCGAACCCAGTCGCAAACCCCGTGAAGCGTGCAGACCTTGAAGACAATCTTTCACAGGCGCAGACGATCGGCGATGACGGTGAGAAATATCTTCGCGCCCTTCGTCTCGTCGCGGAACTATGAAGGCCTTGTAGCCAGCTGCTATCCAGAGACAGACGATAAAAACGCCTCCGTCGACATGGCGTGCATTTGGGCGGTAAACCGGCTTTCGAGCAGCTTCAGTGACGCGTCGTGCGTTTCATCCGTGCCACTGCAGACTGCATCCCTCAGGATGACGGCACGGTAGCCCAGATCGATGGCACCGAGCGCTGTGGCAAGGACACAGACATCGGTCTCGCCACCGGTAATGACCAGCGTTTCGACGTCCTGTCCCCTCAGAAACGCGTTGAGCCGTCCGTCGATCCAGGGGGAATAGGTCCGCTTGTCGAAGACGATCGCGGGTGGTGTGAATGCGGCAAGTTCTGGGAGCAGGTCATACATTTCGGCCGGCAGATGCTCGGCGGTCATCATCCACCACTTTTCATAATAGGCGCGCCACATGCCTGTCACATTGGTGGCGCGCGCGGGCGGCAGAAAGCGGGAGAAGATCGTTCGGTCCGCATAATTGCTGGCGACTTCCAGCACTTGTGGCGAGACCCGCTCCATCCAGGTGACTTTCCAGGGCGTGTCTTCGGCGAACATGCGCTGCATATCCACGCAGATATGTCGCCACTCACCGTACATCTCCACTCCTATCGCATTCGTCCTGGCGTCTTTCGCCGCGCAGCAGACGGGCGGAGAGCCGCCTCTCCGCCCGTTCCGGCTCATGCGGCCTTGGTCTTGCCTTCGCGGTTGACTTTGGCCTCTGCGAGCTGCGTCAGGGCCTGATCGGTTTTGGTTTCCTCGGCGAGCGTCTGGTCGAGGAGCTTAGCGACATCGCTCTTGCCAAGCTGCATGGCCCAGGACTTCAAGGTGCCGTACCGGGCGATCTCGTAGTGCTCGACGGCCTGAGCGGCGGCGATAAGGCCTGCATCGAGCGCGGGCGAGCCCTTGAATTCCTCGAGGATCTCCTGACCTTCTTCGAGAATGCCATCGATGGCCGGGCAGGTCTTGCCGCGCGCCGGTTTGCCGAGAAGCTCGAACACCTGCACGAGCCGTTCGACCTGGCTCTCGGTTTCCTGGAGGTGCTTGTCGAATGCGGCCTTCAGATCCTCGGCCTCGGCGCCGCGGATCATCTTCTTGAGGCCGGCAATGATCTTGCGCTCGGCGTAATAGATGTCTTTGATACCGTCGAGGAAAAGGTCTTCCATTGTCTTGGTTGGCATGGGTCTCTCCTGTTGTCGTGAAAGTTTGCCGGAGTGGCGGGCGCGATCGCGCGGGGATTCAACCAGCCTTTCTGACCTTTGTTCCCCCCCGCACACGGCAAAGAATGCCGCCGACTAAGCAGGCGGAACGGATGCCTTGCCGAGCTTGACGGAGGGCTCGCGTGCCCAAAGGCGCAGCTTGCCGAGCTCCGCGACGAAGGCAGAGAGGCCGTTTTCGCCGGGCAATTCGATCACGCCTTCATCGAGCCTGTCGGCAATCCCGGCGACCTGTAGGAGGGGTAGGGCATCGGCGGCGTGGCCATGAACTTGCAGTGCTGGAAGGCATCGGCGACGAAGTCCCGCGCGGTCGCTTCTTGAAGGAGATCATCCATCGCCGCCTTGGCCCGGCAGGAGCGCGACCGCGTCCAAAAGCACAGAAGGACAACCGTCGATCATGAACTGCGCCGGCACCGATTAACCGTCGGACGCCGACACGCCGCCGACTTTCGGTGCAATCAGGGCGACCTCGGTTTTGTGCGCTCCCTGTTTGTGACTGGCCAACGCTCGCGGCGAAAGGTTGCGTACGTCGGCATTTTCGTGCTTCCGACGACGGAGTCTGTCCGCAAACGTACAGGAACATCGTCTCCCGTCTCCGGTTTTGACCATCCCGATAGGAGGTCACCATGCAACTCATCGAAACGAATGTTCACAGCGGAGAAGGCACGACGACGGTTGAATTCGTCGGGGAGGGCGGGGAAAAGGTGTCGGTCTGTATGGTTGCGCATGACGTGCCGGAAGACGCTGCGATCACGCGCGCCAAAGAAGTCATGGTCCAGCTCACCGCTTTCGATTCTGATCCCCCACAGCAGGGCGATATCGAAGACGAGACGGTAAATGAGGAAGCCGTCGAAAACACTGGCTTCATGTCTGAGCCGCGGAGCTAACGTATGGGGGATCCCGTTACGGTGATCACCGGAGCCGGATCCGGAATAGGCCGGGCCACGGCGGAACTTCTTGCGGCAACAGGGCATCGGCTCGTGCTCTTCGATCGCGACGAAGATAGCCTCTCCGAAACGCGGGCGGGTCTGATGGCAGACGCCGAGGCAATTGCTATTGCCGGTGACGTTTCTGATGAATCTGACGTTGGCGAGATGGCCCAGAGGACGCAAGGCCATTTTGGCCGCTTGGACGCGGTCGTGGCGAACGCCGGCATCAACGGCGTCTGGGCACCGATCGAGGATCTACTCCCCTCTGAATGGGACGAGACGATCCGCATCAATCTTCGCGGCACCTACCTGACGCTTCACAAGGTCGTTCCGCTCCTGAAGCGTGCTGGAGGCGGGGCAATCGTCATCGTATCGTCGATCAACGGGGTGCGCACTTTTACCAATCCAGGTGCGACCGCCTATAGCGCGTCCAAGGCAGCGCAGGTGGCCATGGCGCAGCAGCTCGCCCTTGAGCTTGGAAAACACCGCATCCGGGTCAATGTCGTCTGCCCGGGAGCGATCGACACAAACATTGTCGCCGGCTCTGAAATCCGCAACCGCGCGGCAACGAAATGCCTGTTGTCTGGCCGCAGGGCAGCATTCCCCTGACCGATGGCAAGCCGGGCCAGGCAATCGACGTTGCCAAGGTCATCCGATTTCTGCTCAGCCCCGAGGCATCGCATATCACAGGCTCTCCGGTCTTCGTCGACGGTGGTCAGGGGTTGCTGCGATGATGGCCGTTGGTGGTGGCTGGGGGCCGCATTTTTGCAAGGACGGTTCGACGGTGTTCCGGCTTTGGGCGCCGGCCGAGTCCTCTTTAAAGCTGGAGATCGACGGTCGCGAGATGCCGATGGAGCGGCAGGATGAAGGTTGGTTCGCGGTCCGTCTCGACCATCAGCCTGTGGGGCACTCTACTGCTTTGTGCTTTCCGATGGCAGGCGCGTGCCCGATCCCGCATCCCGTTTTCAGCCGCTGGGTGTCGATGGCCCCTCGTTGCTGTGCACATCCGACCGTTTTGCGTGGAAACAAACCGGTTGGCGCGGACGCCCGTGGGAAGAGGCGCTGTTCTATGAGCTGCATGTCGGCACGTTCACGCGGGAGGGAACCTATACCGCGGCCATTGAACACTTGCCCGGACTTGCGGAGATCGGCTTCACCGCGATCGAACTGATGCCGATCGCCCAGTTTCCCGGCCGCTAGGGCTGGGGTTACGACGGCATATTCCAGTTCGCACCGCATAATGCCTATGGCACGCCGGAGGATTTGCAGTGCTTCATTGACGCTGCTCATAAGTGCGGACTAATGGTCTTCCTCGACGTGGTCTACAATCATTTTGGACCGGAAGGAAACTTCCTTCCGTACTATGCGCCGGGGTTTTTCCATCGTGAGGATCCCCACGCCGTGGGGATCTCGTATTGCGTTCGATCAGCCGGCAGTACGGTCCTACTTCGTCGGAAACGTTCTCCATTGGCTGGAGGCGTATAGGTTCGATGGTCTTCGGCTCGATGCCGTCGATCAGATCGCCGATGCCGGAACGCCACACATTCTCCAGGAAATCTCCGACACGGTGCATGCGGCGTTTACCGATCGTCATGTGCATCTCGTTGTCGAAAACCCCAGCAATGGCGGCGATTTGCTCGTCGCAGATGAAACCGGTCATCGCCTGTTTGCGGCCGACTGGAACGACGAATTCCATCACGCCATGCACGTTGCTGTGACCGGAGAAGCCGAGGGCCACTATGCCCCCTATAAGGACCGCCCATGGAAACAGCTGAAGCAAGCGCTTGCCAAGGGCTATGTGAACCAGGGCAAGACCACGGTCGGTTCCGTGCTGCCGAACTCCGCGTGCCTGCCCTCGACGGCGTTCGTGCACTTCCTTCAAAATCACGATCAGGTCGGCAATCGGGCGCTGGGGGACCGGCTTCACACATCACTTGAGCCGAAGGTCCATCGTCTTCTGACCGAGATACTCTTCCTGTCGCCGCAAATCCCCCTGGTCTTCATGGGCGACGAACATCTGAGCGACCGTCCGTTTCGCTTCTTTGCGGACTACACTGGTGATCTGGCCGTGAACGTCCACTGCAACCGCTTCAAGGAGGCGGAGAATTTTGGCGGCTATCCTGCCGGGGCAGGGCCGAAGGATATCGTGGATCCAAACGATTGGACGACTTTCACAGGGTCTAAGCTCGACTGGTCAAAACGGGACGCACCGGAGCGTCAGGACTGGCGAGCATTCATGAGTCGTCTTATCGACATCCGCCGCCAGTACGTGGTCCCATTGCTCGCAAATGTCCAAGGCTACGCGGGGACCATCGTCTCGGAGACGGACACGGAACTCTTTGTCGACTGGCAGCTGAATGGCGGGCTATTCCAGCTGCGGGCAAATGCCTCCGACGCGCCTCGCACTCTTAGCGCCGACCTTGGTGATCTGGTTTATGCGAGCGGCCCCGACGGAAAGCGAGATGTCATCCCCGCCTGGTCTACCCTTCTCTTCGTGCGGCCTTCGGGGAGTTTCGCTCACGAGGCTGGATCATGAAGGTGGTGGCGTGGAACTTTATTGCGTCATCCCGGTTCGCGTGCCGGCGCTCGGCCGAGGACTT
This sequence comes from Shinella sp. G-2, assembly GCF_050172695.1. Classification (NCBI taxonomy): domain Bacteria; kingdom Pseudomonadati; phylum Pseudomonadota; class Alphaproteobacteria; order Hyphomicrobiales; family Rhizobiaceae; genus Shinella; species Shinella sp. G-2. Next base: position 257,211 of record NZ_JBBEYH010000007.1, read on the forward strand.
GCGCCAGCAGGAGCGTGTGATCGATGACGGATACAGCCTCTAAATTGCCAATGGATCCAGCCGGTCAAGGAGACGCTCCGCCCGACGGCGGATCAGAACCCATCCTGAAACAACTCGGGCCGGGCTTGATCACGGGCGCCGCGGATGACGACCCTTCCGGGATCGCCACCTATTCGCAGGCCGGCGCGCAGTTCGGTTTCAATATGCTTTGGCTGATGCTGCTGACCTACCCGCTGATGTCGGCCATCCAGATGATCAGCGGGCGGATCGGCCCGGTGACGGGATGCGGACTGGCTGCTAACCTGCGCACGATCTGGCCACGGTCAATGGTGTTGCTTCTGGTCAGCCTGCTGTTCGTCGCCAACACGATCAATATCGGCGCCAATCTTTCCGCGATGGGCGCTTCGGCTGAACTTGCGACAGGGCTGCCGGGCATGCCGGCGACCATCGCCTTCGCGGTCGTGTCGCTCATACTTCAGATGTTCGTGCCCTACCACCGCTACGCCGCCTACCTGAAGTGGCTGACTATGGTGCTGCTTTCTTATGTCGCCGTGCTCTTCGTCGTGGAGATAGACTGGCTGGAGGCAGCAAAGGGCTGCATCCTGCCTTCGCTTGAACTGAATGGCGGGACGTTCACGGTGATCGTCGCGATCCTCGGCACGACGATCAGTCCCTACCTGTTTTTCTGGCAGACCAGCCAGGAGGTGGAGGAGATCGAGGGAAAGGATGAAGCGCAGCCGCTGCGGCAGGCGCCGCGCCAGGCAAAGCGGGAACTGAAGCGCATCCGCATCGATACTTTCGCCGGCATGGCGATCTCCAACCTCGTCGCCATCGCCATCATGATGAGTACGGCGGCGACCCTGCACGCGAACGGAAAGACACATATCGGGACCGCAGCCGATGTGGCAGAAGCCTTGAAGCCCGTCGCCGGAAACTTCGCCTTCGCTCTGTTCAGCATCGGGATCATCGGAACCGGCATGCTTTCCATTCCGGTGCTCGCGGGCTCGGCCGCCTATGCTGCGTCGGAATGCTGTGGGTGGGCCTGCAGCCTCGAAAGCCGGCCGAAGGAGGCAGTGGGCTTTTACAGCGTTATCGCGATTGCAACGATGCTTGGCCTTTCCATCGAATTCCTTCCTGTCGATCCCATACGCGCCCTCTTCTGGAGCGCCGTTATCAACGGCTTCGTCGCCGTTCCAATCATGATCGGCATGATGATGGTCGTCAGCCGTCACGCGCGCATGAGGCAGTTCACGGCCCGGCCAACGCTCGTTGCCGCCGGCTGGGGGGCAACCGCAGTGATGGCGGCCGCCGCGGCGGCGATGATAATCTCTCGGTGATGGGTTCGATTCCGCTCGGGTAATTGAAAGAGCCGACAGTGGTTACGGCCGGTCTTCGTCATATTGCTCGGCGCGTTCGACAGGCCGGAGCCAGGGTTCGCGGCGCTTGATCCACAGTTCGTAAGTGGGGGTAAGGGGTGTCGGCGCATCGGACAAAATGCCGAGCTTCACCTCTGCTTCGCGCGTGTCGAGCGAAAAGACACGCGCGCCGCAATGAGGGCAAAAGCGCCGGCTTCTCTCTGGTATGTTCGAACTGTCCAGCAGGCCAGACCCCGAAAAACGTGAAGGCCGAGCCACTCTCTTGCCGGCAGTCGGTGCAATGGCAGATGCCCACCCTGGCGGGAGCGCCACGCACTGTTATCCCTACCTGTCCGCAAAGACATGATCCGGTGGGACGCGTCACGTCGCGCCTGGGTCCTATCGACCCTTTCCAGGATTTGTGAGAAATCATTGGAATTTTCACCATGAACAACGCGAAGGGGTACGGCCGCTAGTCGTCCAAATCCTCGGCCATCTTCAGGTGGTGTTCGAGCGCCGGAAGCGTCTTTGCGGCCCATGCTTTCAGATCGGCGTTGTCGCCTTCGGAAGCGTAGCGCTTGAAGACGTCGACGGCATCTTCATGAGCGTCTTCCTGGTCGTCCTGATAGGCAGCGTCGAACTCCTTCCCCGAGAGATCCTTGAGCTCGTCGAACGATTTCGTCTGCGCGTCGGACATCCCTGTGGCAGCAAGCGCCGTTACTTTACCGCCGTCAATCAGGCCCTTCAGTTCGGCCGTCGTCTTCTCATGAGCGTCGATCATCTGTTGGGCAAAAGCCTTCGTCGCGGCGTTACCCTTCTGCAACGCGAGCTTGCTCGACTCGATCTCGAAGATGTCGCTCATCGATACCTCCTTCACGAAATCCTCCGTTTTGGGAGGAATGTTCAGCACGGAGTTAACGCCTGTGGTTTCGGCGGTCGACTGGGCGAGGGCGGCGGATGAGATCAGAAACAACGCAAGCGAGGTGGCTATCGTTTTCATGGCAGGTCTCCTTTGCTGTTTGAACCTTGCAACCGCCTGCTTGTTCCATGCAATCCATGAAAGGGCCTAGTCTCCGTTGCCCTATCTCTCGTCCGCCGTCGCTCCCAATGTGTCGGCAACGAAGGCGCCACGCGCGCCCATCGGGCGCGGCGGGCCCGTCGTCGTATCCCGCGCCGTCTGATGTTCAAGCTCTGCATTTACCTCGGCACCTACGATGGCGAAATTGCTGAGATAAAAGGAAAAGCCGACGGACATGACGATCCACGCGACCACCGTCAGAGCGGCGCCCCATGTCAGCCACCTCAGGCGCGCCGGCGCGCGGCTTGGTCCATCCCGATAGCTACAGGTTACGGCGGCGAAAGCGAGCACCATCAGGATCGGCCACCGGAGGATCAGGAGAAGCCGCTCGTCGGAGCCGTCCAGCCAGAGATAGGCCCGGGCAGTATGGCAATGAGGCCGATCGACACGGTGAGCCCGAAGATGCCACCGATTGTGAACGCCAGGCCAATCATCGTCGTCCTGCGCAGCGCTGTGAGCCATGCTGGGCCGACCGGCAGGGGAGGCTCGGCCGCAGTTGCACCAGCCCGCCCGCTGAGCGTCAATGGTCTCGACAAAAGTAGGAACTTACATTGATGGTGAGCTTCGGACCGCGGGTCGTCGGTTCGGTTCCTTTCAAGGGCTTGAGCAGAACATCGATCACCTATGCAATCGGCGTCGGATTCGGAGTAGGCGTTGTTGGACGACGGTGGTCTTTCAACCGCATCACCCCTGCTTCCGCCACCTGGGCCGTAAATCGCGCCGCCGAATGCCAAAGTATCAGCAAGCCGCCGGATAGAAGTACCGTCCGACGGCTTGCCGGTCGCTCCCGCCTCAAGAATTCTTTGTGCTTGCAAATAGGATATATCATATATATTTATGCAAGCTGAAAGTTGGGAGGCTCTTCATGGAACTCAAAGACGGCACGCTCTTTCGCCAGGCAGCCCTTGTCGGCCAGCGCTGGATTGAAGCGGATGGCAGCGGCATAGCGGTGA